>NZ_JBPOEU010000010.1:0-145998 GCF_051251695.1 Maritalea sp.
GCACCCATGGTCCAGTCGCCGGTACAGCCGCAAACATTCATGACGAAGTTGCGGTAAAGCTCGGCGCCTTTTGGCGTATGGTGTACTTCTGGATGGAACTGAACCGCCCAAATGCGACTTTCCTCATTAGCAATAACAGCCAATGGCGCGCCAGTTGAAGTCGCGACAACTTCAAACCCGGTTGGAATTTTCGTGACCCGATCGCCGTGGCTCATCCAAACCTGCTGTTCACCGCCAACGGCCCATTCGTCACCAAACAGAGAGCATGGTTTTTCGATGTTTAGTGTTGCCCGGCCATATTCAGCATCATGACCCGCTTCTACTTTACCATCTAGCGCCACACAAAGTGCTTGTTGTCCGTAACAAATTCCCAAAATTGGCAATCCCGCATCCAGCAAAGATTGGTCAATGTGGGGTGCATGTTCGTCCAGCACGCTTGCAGGTCCACCGGAAAGAATAATTCCGCGTGGGTTCATGTCTTTAAGCGCAGTGGCCGCGCTCGAAAATGGATGGATTTCGCAATAGACATTTAGTTCGCGCAAACGCCGAGCAATTAGCTGGGTAACTTGCGAGCCGAAGTCTACAATTAGGATGGATTGATGTTCTTTTGCTGTCATGGCGACGCTTTACCTTCAAACAGTAGGTTGTGCAACCAGCAATTGGTCTGATTCAGGGCAAAATCTTATGGTTGTTCAAATTTTTCGGCCTAACGCCACACAACCAGCATCAAACCGGCTGACATGAGCGCCACGCCCGCCATCGCCTTGATACTTATGTTGCGCTGCTCCAAATCAAACCATGCAAATTGGTCGTACAATTGGCTAGCAATGATTTGGCCAAAAACGACAATCAAAATGAATGGGCCAACACCCAATTTAGGCACCGCTGAAATGGAAATCAGCACTTGATAAACTCCAACCAACGCACCCAACCACACCCATTTAGGTGCGGCATTGAGTTGAGACAAATTTGGCAAGCTGGTTTTTGTGATGATGGCGATGACGCCGATCGCTGCGGTTGCCAGTAAAAACGCCACAAGCGCAGCGGCGATTGTGCTGTCGAATGCAAGCGACATACGTGCATAAATTGGTCCTTGAGCTGCAATCAACGCACCGCCCAGAAACGAAGCAAAAATCAGCCAAATATTCGCGACGTTCATTTCAGCAACTTATACATGTATGTGGTGGCATGAAACTCATCGCCCACAGCATTCTTTGCAAACTGAGGAATGATGCCCGCGACCTTGTACCCAAGCGAGGTGTAAAGCGGTTCTGCACCGTCCCCGGTGCGGGTATCTAGGGTAATCAGTGATCGCCCTTGCTCGATTGCAGCACGCTCCAGCACCTGCATGACGCGCTTGGCATATCCTTTTCTTCGAAAGTTCGGGTGAACCATCAGTTTTGAGATTTCGGCGCGATGGGGTTGATTGTTTGGCATCCCAACAATTAACTGTCCGGTGCCAGCAATTTGTTCGCCTTCGAGCGCCACAAACATAAGCCGATCGCCGTTTTCGAGTTGTGGCATTATTATTTTCTGCCAAAACGCAGCTGCATCAATTGGACCAAGCGGTGCAACAAAGCCAACGGCTCCATCTTGCGACACCGTCTGACACAGAATGTCTACCAACTGGTCCAGATGCGTCTCAATCTCATCCGCGCTAATTTGCTTTATCATTATTAGAACTCCAGTTCGTCACACCAAAACAAGAAGATATATTGCGCCTGAATGCTCCGGCGTTGAAAACCGCGAGGCCTCAAACAGTTGATAACGTAGGCAATCGCCTGACTTTAAATGATGGGTTACCCCGTCAGCCAGCAATTCGAGTTCGCCTTCCAGCATATAGAGATGATGCTCAAGGCCGCTCAGCGATGGTTGATCATAGGAAATTCGTTTCCCAGGCTCCAAAGCGCAGCGCACAAGTTCTGCACCTAGACCTGTTGCCGGCGGGGAAATGCTTGTTCGGGTAAACCCATTTGCCTCATCGCGCCAAACCTTTTGGCTTTCATAGGGTAAATATGGTTCGAACTCTTCCTCTACCATGGCCAGCAATCTGGACATGGGTAGTTGGTACACAGCGCATAATTTTCCCAATACTTGGGCGGTTGGACTAACTTCAAACTTTTCGAGCCTTGATAAAGTTGCTCGACTAATGCCGCTTTTTATTGCCAATTGATCAAGCGAAAGCGCATGCTCGGCTCGAAGCAGTTTGAGGCGTGCCGCCAAGCGTTCTGGTAGATCTGTCATAGCAATCTCTTAAGCGAGAATAATTCTCTTTTATGAGATTATCAAGTTTTGAGGAGAGGTCAAGCGATTAAGGATAATGGCATGCAATGCAGCCATGCATTAATATCCCTTGACTTGGAGCGCGACATTGGACAATAAAGCGCCAACTTAAAAGCGGCCTTTTATTGGCTGCAGCGCCGACTAGCAACATTTTGTTGTTTTGTAAAAATGGTCAATGACGATCAAATGCAATGTAGTAGGCGTCAAAATTGGAAAGATGCCTCCTTTGACATTTGAATCGTTCGGCCTTAGCCAGCCGATCCTAACATGCTTGGCTAATTTAGAATATTCAGAACCAACTCCTATTCAATCTCAAGCTATTCCCGCTGCCCTTGAAGGCCGCGATATTGTTGGCTTGGCGCAGACAGGAACTGGTAAAACCGCAGCGTTCGCACTGCCGACTATTGCTCGGCTTGCTGAAAACATCCCTGCAACAAAACAGCGCAAAATTCGTGCTTTGATCATTTCGCCTACTCGCGAATTGGCAGCTCAAATTCACGACACAATAAAACGGTTCACAACACGTGTGCCTTTGCGTTCTACCATTATCGTTGGTGGTGTTTCATATCATCGTCAAAAGCATGCTTTGCAGCATGGTGTAGATATTTTGGTCGCCACGCCTGGTCGTTTGATTGACATGATCGATCAAAAGTTCATCGATTTGAGCGCTGTTGAAACTGTTGTTTTGGACGAAGCTGACCAAATGCTTGATATCGGGTTTTTACCTGCTATCCGCTCCATTTTGGAATTGTTGCCTGAAAAACGTCAAACGATGTTGTTCTCAGCGACAATGCCTAAAGAGATCCGCAAGCTAACGACCAACCACTTGACCAACCCGCTTGAAATTTCAGTTATCCCTGAAACCAAAACTGCGGACCGGATTGAGCAAAAAGTTATCGCCATCGGCCAAAAAGCCAAGATGGAATCAATCAGCGATCTTTTGTTGGAGTATGAAGGCGAGCAAATCATCGTCTTTACCCGCACAAAGCACGGTGCTGATAAAGTGACCAAGCGTTTGGGCGTTTCAAACATTCGTGCGGCTGCCATTCATGGTAACAAATCGCACAATCAACGCGAACGTGCGCTGCAGGATTTCCGCAAAGGAAAAACGCGCGTATTGGTCGCGACTGATATTGCTGCACGCGGCATCGACGTTCCAGGTGTTGGTTTGGTCGTAAACTATGACCTTCCAGAAGTTCCAGAAGCATATGTACACCGTATTGGTCGTACAGCGCGTGCTGGCGCATCAGGAATTGCTATTTCACTCGTATCTACTGAAGAATTGGGTCTGTTGGGCGATATTCAGCGCACAATCGGTGTACCGATCTCAGCATTTGACACAAACGGCGAACCAGTTGAATTGGACATTCCGCGTTCATCTGGCGCAAAACGTTCGTTCCGTCGTGGTGGCGGTGGAGGTGGTGGCCAACGTCGTCCTCGCGGTTCTGACGGCAATCACCGTAAAGGTGGCAATGCAGGCGGCAATCGCTCACGCGGTGGCGCGAAGCCTGAAGGTCGTCGTGATGGCGGTGAACGCGCTGAGGGCGGTCGTGGCGATAAGCCATTTTCAGCTAAACCAAGACGCGACGGTCAGCAAAAGCGCAGCGGCCCACCTAACGGTAAACGTCGTGGCGGTCCAGCTGGCGGCGCTGGCGGTGGCAACCGATCACGCGGACCAAAAGTTGCTTAAATGAATTTGAAGAGGTCGAAATTGTTTCGGCCTCTTTTTTTGTCTAAGCTACTGCACTTGAAGATTTGGGCAATTCATCGAACTTGGCCACAGCGCGCTTAAGCGCTTCAAAACAATCGCGATCGATTGCGCTATCGACCATATCTTCTAAGATCGACATGGACTTTTCCACCGACATTGCTGCTCGGTATGGGCGATCTGCCGTTAGCGCATCAAAGATATCTGCAACGGTTACGATGCGTGTATCCAAATCGATCTCATCGCCTTCTAGCCCGTCAGGATAGCCCTTGCCGTCCAAGCGTTCGTGATGACCGCCGGCGACATGTACTAGACTGCGAAACGCGGTAACATTGGATAGGATTTGGCGTGAATATATCGGATGCTTTTTGACCGCCGCAAACTCGATGTCATCCAAACGTCCCGGTTTGTCCAAAACCGTATTGCTCACACCCAACTTGCCAATATCGTGCAAGAGTGCGGCTCGGCGCAGATTGCGTCTTTGAGCTTGAGATACGCCCATTTCCTCAGCGATGAGATCAGAAAACAACATCACTCGATCTGAATGACCAGCTGTATATGGACTTTTAGAATCGACCACTTTCGCGAAGCCTTGAGCGACATCGTCCAGATAGTCCTCGTCGGCAATAATCTGATTTTGAGTTGGTTCATGTTGGTATATGGCAAGCGGCAAGTCCGGATCTGCCAATGTCTGCCAAAATGCATCGTCTTTTGCGACGACCAAAAATGCTTTGACCAAATTGGGGTCGAACCAAGTGCCGCTGCGAGACTGAACAACTTCAATTGCTTGCGCTCTTCCCCCCGCTTCGAAGAACACATCAACAATTTGGCTTAAAAGCGCGATTTGAGAGAATTTTGGAATGGCTTTGCCCTTCCTGCCCTCGGGATTTCCGCTGCCATCCCAGTGTTCGTCTAAACTCAACAGCGCTTCGGCAACTGGTTCGGAGAACCGCATCTGCCGCGCAATTTCCGCACCTCGTTGGCATCTGGTTTCCAAAAGCTGGCGTGGAAATTCTTGCCCTAAACGCAATGACCTAATAATTGATCTGAATTTTTCGGCGAATGTCGCCTTTGGACCAGTGTTCCGAATAACAAAACTCAATGCTTGGGGCAGACTACCATCTACCTTTTTATAAGCAAATTTGAACGTGAGGTCGTCTGTCAGGTAGTGCGCACATAAGCGCGACGCATTGCTAGAACAGCCCAAATCTTTCAACAGAACCGCATAATACAGGTGTGATAAGTCCTCGTGCCGGAAATTTAGAAACTTGCCAATGGACATGCCCACCCAACAGGCGCGCGCTGAGTGTCCTTTTGGCTGCCCATCAGTTATATCAAGCGCTTGGCTTAGAGCGGCGATTAGCTCTGCAAGTCGAACTTGATTTTTCTGTTCCTGTTGAAGGGCAACAGCCATACATGCACCAGTGAGTTGTCATCAAAGGTGCATAATCACATCTGTCAATTAAAAATGCCTAAACGTGACGTGCCGTGCCCTTACGCGGTTCGCTGTAGAACAGAGAAGAAAAAGCCATCGGTGTTTGTTGACGCAGGTGTCAGCGTTACGGATTTCAAGTCGCTCGACCATGGCATCGGTTTATCAAAACCATAAAGGTCTTGCCAAACTTCGCCTGCGGACAAAAGTTCGAAATTCGGATTTTCTTCCATAAAGGCGTAGATTTGCCCCTCGTTTTCCTCAGGGAAAATCGAGCAAGTTATGTAAACGAGAAATCCGCCAACTTTTACAAAAGGAACTGACTGAGAAAGCACTTCTTCTTGCTCTTGCAGGCGCTGTTCTAAAAGTTGCTTGGTCAATCGCCATTTAGCATCCGGGCGGCGACGCCAGGTGCCCGAACCTGTGCAAGGTGCATCTAAAACGACCCGGTCCATATTGCCAATTAGATCCGTTAGCGGTTCGTCATGGTGGGGCTGACGCACTTGAATATTGTGCAATCCGGAACGCTTAATCCGATCCCAAATAGGCGCTAAACGAGACTTATCGCTATCGTAAGCAAACAATTGGCCTTTGCTTTCCATCATTGCGCCCATGGCCAAAGTTTTACCCCCAGCGCCAGCACAAAGATCGAGAACCTTTTCACCCGGACGGGCAAAGATCAGCTCTGAGACAATCTGGCTGCCCTCGTCCTGAATTTCGTAGCGGCCTTTTTTGAACGCCTCTTCAGCTTGCACATTTGGTGTGCGCGAATCTCGCGTGCCCGCCGCAATTCGAATGCCGTTTGTTGCAATAGAGGTCGGCTCCGCATTAGTGTGCTTAAGTGCTTTGAGTACTTTCTCGCGCGTCGACTTCAGATGATTGACCCGAATGTCCAATGGCGGTCGCTGTGCCAGCGCCTGCCCTTCGGCGATCCATTCCTCCGCAAAATTGCTTTCAAACGAACTTTGGGTCCATTCTGGAATATCGGCCTGCACGTGCTCAGGTGCGTCCAACAATGGATTGTCGCGCAAAAGGGTCTCGATTTCTTTTTCCGACAAAACTTCTGGTGCGAACTTGTCGCCTTCAAAGCTGGCATTCAACTTTTCAGGCACTTCACCCCAGTCACGAACCAAAGTCGTAAAGGCGAGACTGCGTGCGCTTTGTGACCGCGCCACATGGGCGTGCGACAGTTTTTTGCGCAATGCATCATAGACAATGTTGCCGATTGCGGCGCGATCGCCTGAGCCCGCAAAACGGTGAGCGAGGCCCCAGTCCTTTAGCGCATCGCCAACAGGCCGCTTGCGTTTTTCAATATCCGCTAAAACTTCAATAGCGGCATTCAGCCGACCGGGTAAACGCATTTGCGCCTCACAAAATTAGAGTTTGAATGGCAAAGCCGAGCCACATTATAGCGAGAATGGCCATACCAGTCACATACGCGACGAAACGGCGATATACCCGGTTCGTCGTGATGTGGATCGCTGTATGTATATAGCGAGAAAAAACAAAAAGCACTGCAAGAATGGCCAACCACAGGTTTGTTTGATTGGTGGCCAAGCAAATTGCTGCCAAGGCATAAAACATAACCGGCAATTGGAATTGGTTGGCAAGATTGTTCGACGCCAATTGTGCCGACAATGGCCATGCTTTGCTTTCAACCGCGATGTCAGAAACGTTGATCTGTTGAGAAGAAACAAGCGGCAGCCGACGGCGGCCAAGTATGATGAGAACCAAGAAGGTCAAAAATACTTGTGCGAACACCGCCAACAGCAACAATTTCTCTACGAAAATCATGTGTGGTTAACGCCCGCCACGATAATTTGGGCTTTCGCGAGTGATCGAAACGTCGTGTACGTGGCTTTCACTTAGCGCAGCACCCGAGATTTTTACGAACTCGGCGTTGGCCGTGAAGTCCTTCAAGTTAGCAGCGCCGGTGTAACCCATAGAGGCACGCAAGCCGCCTGCCAATTGGTGCAAAATTGCACCCGCGGCACCTTTGTAAGGCACTTGGCCTTCTATGCCTTCGGGCACAAGTTTCATCGAGTCGCTGACATCCTGTTGGAAATAACGATCAGCAGAACCGCGCGCCATAGCGCCCACAGAACCCATGCCGCGATATGATTTATATGAACGCCCTTGATAGAGGTAAACTTCGCCTGGGCTCTCATCTGTTCCTGCTAAAAGCGACCCGACCATAGCGCAACTTGCACCACCGGCCAATGCTTTAGCTAAATCGCCTGAGAATTTGATTCCGCCGTCTGCAATGATTGGAATGTCAGATTTCGCAGCTTCTTCAGCACAGGCCATGACAGCAGCCAGTTGCGGCACGCCTACCCCAGCAATAATCCGCGTTGTACAAATTGAACCCGGCCCAATGCCAACTTTAACAGCATCCGCACCCGCGTCGATTAGCGCCCGCGTTGCTGCGGCAGTAGCGACATTACCCGCGACGATGCGGATATTGGAATTTTCTTTTTTGAGGCGCGTTACAATTTTAGCCACCTCAACATTGTGACCATGTGCGGTATCGATAACCAGCAGATCAACTTCAGCTTCTATAAGCTGCAAGCAACGCTCATACCCTTTGTCGCCGACCGTAGAAGCCGCTGCGCAGCGCAGTCGGCCTTTGCTGTCTTTAATAGCGTTTGGGTGCAATTGGGCTTTTTCGATATCTTTAACAGTGATCAAGCCAACACAATTGTAAGCATCGTCCACCACCAAAAGCTTTTCAATGCGATTAGCGTGTAGCAAACGTTTGGCTTCGTCTTGGGTCGCCGCATCACGGACTGTGATTAGGTTTTCTTTGGTCATCAACTCCGAAACGGGCTGATTTGGGTTTGTCGCAAAGCGCACGTCGCGGTTCGTCAAAATACCGAGCAGCTTGCCCGATTTCCGACCGCCAGTGCCACCGCCTTCAACCACTGGAATGCCTGAAATATTGCGGCTTTCCATAACGCCGAATGCGTCAGACAATTTCGCGTCTGGTCCAATCGTGATCGGGTTAACGACCATGCCACTTTCAAAGTGCTTGACCTGTTTGACTTGCTCAGCTTGTTCTTCTGGGGTCAGGTTGCGGTGGATAACACCAAGTCCACCAGCTTGTGCGAGCGCAATGGCCATTTTTGACTCAGTAACAGTGTCCATAGCCGACGAAAGAATTGGCAAATTCAATTCGATGTCTTTTGTGACCCTTGCTTTCAGGTCAACATCAGCAGGCATTACACTTGACTGGGCTGGCTGCAACAAAACGTCGTCGAACGTCAGTGCGGTATCACCGGTTGCTGTAGAAATGATTTTTGCCACGGGCGTGACCCTCCGTCTAAAAACACGAATGAAAGGATATGCATGAGACTGGTGGAGAGCTTCGCCACCATTCTACTGGTTGGCGAGGGTCACTACCATGACATCAGCCCTTTGCATAGGGGCGGATAAAACAAATTCTCATGACATTTGCGTCACAATGAATGTCGTGCGACTATGTTGGTCCAACCATTGAGTCTTTAGGTATTATGTCAAATCGCATCACACCGCTTATTTTGGCGGTGGCATTGTTCATGGAAATGATGGATTCCACCGTGATCGCCACGTCCCTGCCAGCTATTGCGGCGGACATTGGATCTGAGCCAATTTCGCTCAAATTGGCGTTGGCGGCGTACCTTGTTGCTTTGGCCGTTTTTATTCCCATCAGCGGCTGGATGGCTGACCGATATGGTGCGCGAAATGTGTTTCGCGGCGCAATTCTGGTGTTCATGCTCGGTTCTGTGGCATGCGCTTTTGCCGACTCGCTAACTACTTTTGTTTTAGCTCGGTTTTTACAGGGTATTGGCGGATCGATGATGACGCCTTTGGCGCGGCTGATCCTAATTCGCAATACACCGAAGAAGGACCTGATCAACGCTTGGGCTTGGCTGACCATGCCCGCATTGTTTGGTCCATTGGCGGGTCCACCGGTCGGCGGATTTTTGACCACCTATTTCTCTTGGCACTGGATTTTTTACATCAATATCCCCATCGGGATAATTGGCATTATTTTGGCCAGCAAATATCTAGGCGGCACCGGACACCGAGAATCACGCAAGCTCGACTGGATTGGTTTCTTATTGACTGGCAGTTGCTTTTCCGGGCTTATTTTTGGGCTTTCAGTTGTCAGCTTGCCCGCGCTACCACCAATATTTGGTGTGTCGGTTGCGATTGCGGGGTTGATTTGTGGGCTGCTCTACATTGTCCATGCACGCCGCGTTGAAAACCCTGTTCTGGATCTCAAAGTATTTGAAGAGCCTATTTTCCGTACCGCGACCGTTGCCGGTTTTGTCTTTCGTATTTCAATTGGGGGCACACCGTTTCTTTTCCCGCTCATGCTACAAATTGGGTTTGGTTACTCACCGTTTGAATCCGGCATGATTACCTTTATCGGTGCGGGTGGTGCGATTTTGATGAAGTTTTTCCTCAAACCTGCACTTGGGGCGTTTGGCTTCCGCTCGCTTTTGATCGCTGGCGTTTGCGTATCGGGTGTTCTTTCGATCACCCACGGCTTCTTCACCGCGCAAACCCCAATTTGGATCATCATGTCGATCTTGTTGTTTATGGGGTTCTTCCGCTCGATGTATTTTACATCGCTAAACACGCTGACATTTACCCAAACGCCGAGCGATTTATCAGGCTCCGCTACGGTCATTAGCTCAGTGTCTATCCAGCTGGCGTTTGCCTTTGGTGTTGCGTTTGCCGCTCTGCTGCTTGAGGGCCTTGCATTCGTGCGAGGTGTCGAAGTGGGGGTTGCCGAAATACAAACAACATTCCTCATCCTCGCGGTACTCACCTTCTTGTCGTTGATCCCTCTCCTTGGTTTATCAAAGCAAGTTGGCGACGAGGTGTCCGGTCACATTGGCAAAACGGTAAGCTAAGTGTTGAACGCCTAGCCCTTAAACCCTTTGGCGATGAGATAAGTTTCTGCCGAATCTTGACGAGATGCTGGCGGCTTAGCGTGCAAGGTCGTCTTGAAGTGCTTCTTAAGCTCTCTCAGCAATTCATGTTCCGTACCACCTTGGAAAACCTTGGCGACGAATATACCGTCTGGATTGAGAATTTTGATGGCGAAATCGGCTGCAATTTCCACCAGCGCCATAATGCGGATATGATCCGTTGGTCGATGCCCAGTTGTCGGCGCTGCCATATCTGACAAAACCAGATCAACTTTTTTGCCCTTAAGGGCTTTCATCAAGGCGTCTGGCGCATCATCATCATTGAAGTCTTTTTGCAAAAAGATAACGCCGGGCAACTCGCCCATTTCCAAATAATCGATACCGACGACCTTCGGGTCTTCTTGGTCAATACCCAAAACCTCTGTACAAACTTCACACCAACCGCCGGGCGCGCAGCCCAAATCAACAACGCGCATGCCGGGCCGCAGTAGATTGTGCTTCTCGTTCAACTCAATAATTTTGTAAGCCGCGCGGGAGCGACGTCCCTCATGATTTGCTTTGCGCACATAGGGATCGTTCAACTGACGTTTTAGCCAATTGGTAGATGACGTTGTCCGCCCTTTTGCCGTTTTCACGCGCGCGTTCAATCCCCGCGCATCGGTATTGCGCTTTTTGGATTTAGCCGGCTTCGCGTCTTCACCTTCGCGCGCCTCTTTGCGTTGTTGGGTGTTGCGCTTTAGGGCTCTGGCGTTGATTTTTGCTTTTTTAAGGCCGCCCGCTTTAGTGCCTAAACGCTTGGTGCCTTTAACTTTGACTTTCTCTTTCATGAGACGGTCCTTTGGTTTGAACTTTGGCGCATAGGCTCAGATTTCAGTTTGGATTTACGACGACGGCGCGGGCCGCTGCTGGCTGGACGCGACCATACCCGGTCCTGCGACATGAGGGAAATTAAAATCCCCTCGCGCAAGCCCCTGTCGGCAACTCTTACCCGATCACAGGGCCACTCACGACGTATGGCTTCAAAAATCGCACAGCCGGGTAACACCAAGTCTGCGCGTTCTTTGCCAATGCAGGCGTTTGCTTTGCGCTTTTCATAATCCATATTGATCAGCACGCGCATGGTGTCAGCGATTTGTTCAGAGCGCATCCACAATCCGTCCACTTTTGAGCGGTCGTATCGTTCTAGCCCTAAATGCAAACCAGCCAGTGTTGTTACCGTGCCGGACGTGCCCACAAGGTGCATCGGATGTTCCTCAAGCGTGCGCTTAAGCTTATCGCGCCCTTTAAACTTTTTGAGATGGCTCGCAACATAGGCGACCATTTCTTCAAAACTTTCAGGGGTGACGTTTACACCGTCGAACTTCTCTGCAATCGAGACAACACCAACCGGCAAGGATTGCCATGATCGAATGGAGGATGCCATTTTGCCAGGGCTTTTGGGGCGCCCGCCGCGAAAATCCAACCAAGCCAGCTCCGAAGACCCGCCACCAATGTCAAAAATGATAGCACCAGCAACGCCGGGTTCAACCAGATCAGCACATCCTGTTACGGCGAGTTGGGCTTCGGTTTGTCGATCCACCACCTCTAGCGAAATGCCGACCTCAGTTTCTATTCGGGATAAAAATCCCGCGGCGTTTTCAGCAGAACGGCAAGCTTCGGTCGCAATCAAACGCACCTTGGCCACGTTTTGATTCTCAATTTTGGATTTACACGCCCGCAACGCATCTATCGTGCGGTCCATGGCTTCTTGAGATAATCTGCCAGTCTGGGACAATCCCTCGCCCAACCGCACGATTCTTGAAAAACCATCCACAACTTTAAACCCGGCTGCAGTGGGCCGCGCCAACAGCAGTCGGCAATTGTTGGTGCCAAGATCCAATGCACCATATAGGCCACTTCTACTGGAGGTAGAAGGATTTGCACTATTCGGCTTTCGGCCACCATGTGGCTTATTATTGCTTTTACGCGCCCGTTTTTTCTCGGCTGACTTGGGCTGTGGGGGATGCTTTGCCACCTCTGAAGCGTCGGCATCTGAATG
Source organism: Maritalea sp. (assembly GCF_051251695.1). NCBI lineage: Bacteria > Pseudomonadati > Pseudomonadota > Alphaproteobacteria > Hyphomicrobiales > Devosiaceae > Maritalea > Maritalea sp. Next base: position 12,381 of record NZ_JBPOEU010000010.1, read on the forward strand.
CGGACGGTTCTTGGGCGACTTAGATCCCTGACTTTGCTCGTCAACCACGGGCCGAACATCATCGACCACATTATGCTCCGTGCCCAACGTCGCTTGCCGATGATACGGCGCGCCGCGTAGGCTTTTGTTTACATGTTGGCAGCGATGATAATTCAATCAGTACAAATGCGCAATTGGTGATGGCGCTTCATACTCAAATATTCGACGAGATCGATCGGGAACAAACAAAATTCAACAAACCGCAAGAACCGTTTGAAAACAAACAAAAAACATCAAATGTCGTGAAGTTGGGTGTCTAAATCATAATTAAAGGTTTTAACGGCAAGTATATATTTACCCGGTATATTCAAGTCAGAATATTAGATAGGTTTTAAGATGTTTGGAAGACTTTTAGACACCATCAGGTCAGAGCGACAGCTTTCTCCGGTCATTCGCGCGCACCTTGTTGATGGTTTGTTTCACCCCTTCACTTCGTTTGTGACCGGCGTGGTTATCGGGTTTGCGATTGCCATTTTCATCTTTGTCTACACGGATGACGGGCTGGTTCGTGCGTTCGGATATACACTAGCGCTTATCTCTGTATATCGGTTGATCATCGGCCTTATCTATATGCGTCGAGGGCGCACTATTGGTGTGCATGAGGCAAAAAACTGGGAATTTGCGTTCATGTCTGGCGCAAACCTGTTTTCCTTATGTTTGGGTCTCTTGGCATTTTTTGCCATCGTTAGAGAACCAAACACTGAACTTCACGAAATCCTAGCCATTACATGTGCCGGATATGGCACGAGTATTGCCGCGCGCAATGCTGGCCGCCCCTACCTTGCTCTGTCACAACTTTATCTCACAACCATTCCAATGTGGATTGGCTTGATCGTCCAGACTCAACACTCAACGATGGTGAACAATTTTGGCTGGGCCGGACTGGTACTGTTCACAATCGGCATCAGCGACATTACGATTGCGATGCGCAAGACTATTATTGATGCGCTTGAGAACAAGCAGCGCGTTGAAGTGCTCGCTAAATCGTTTGAAGAACAAGCGAAGCGCTTTGATGCAGCTCTAACCAACATGTCACATGGCTTGTGCATGTTTGATCAAGATCGAAAACTCATCGTTTGGAACACAAAGGTCGCGGATATAATTGATGTCGACCCGAGCTTATTTAAAGTCGGCACGTCTATCCAAGAAATCCTCTCGGCTTTTCATTTGGAAGACCATTCTAAAATCGTTGATCAATCGGGCTCATCTGAGACTGACAGTGACGGTTTGCGTGAAACAGCTAAACTGAGCAACGGTCGGTATGTGGCAGCCTCGTCTAGACGAATGGAAAATAACAATATCGTCATCGTTTTTGCTGATGTGACCGAACGAGAAAAAGCTGAAGCCCGCATTCGCAACTTGGCGTGGGTGGACCAACTTACAGGCTTGATGAACCGTGTTTCTGTACACGAGTTATTCGTCAAAAAACTGCATGAAATGAACGATGCTTCTGAACTTGCGGTTCATTACATCGATTTGGACCATTTTAAGAGCGTAAACGACACATTGGGACACCCAATTGGCGATATGTTGCTCCAACAAGTTGCTGATCGAATTTGTGATGTTTGTCTTGATGAAGGCGACGTTGCCCGAATGGCAGGCGATGAATTCTTGGTCATTCAATCGCTTGCGCCACATGCACGTACCCCGCGCGACCTCGCCCAACAGATTGTTGATGCGCTACACCAGCCGTTCAATGTCAATTCGCATTTTATTCAAATCGGCGCCTCAGTGGGTATCGTCATTGCACCAAAAGATGGCAAAGACGCGGATCTGCTGCTCAAACGTGCCGATATGGCGCTTTACGCGGCGAAGAAAGCTGGGCGCAATAAACTGGCCTATTTTGAGCCTCAAATGGATCAGCGGATGCAGCAAATGCGGGCGATGGAACTCGACATTAAGCAAGCGCTTGAAAAACGCCATTTCAAACTTGCATTCCAGCCGATTGTAGACGCGCACGACAAATCAATTGCCAGCTTCGAGTGCTTGATCCGCTGGACGCATCCAACCAACGGAAGAATGACCCCGGCAAAGTTCATTCCTGCTGCCGAAGAAACGGGTCAAATCATTGAAATTGGGAGATGGGTGACAAAAGAGGCCATCAAGATTGCTTCGAAATGGCCCGTTCGCACCCAAATTTCTGTGAATTTTTCTGCTGTTCAGTTCCAAGATTCGCGCTTTTCGCAATATCTGACTTCTCAGTTGAAACGGTATAAATTCCCACCAGAACTGTTGGAGTTAGAAATTACTGAAACAGCCTTCATTGAAGATATGGAAAAAAGCCAAAAGCAGCTAAATCAACTGCGGGATATTGGCATCAAAATCTCACTGGATGATTTTGGTACCGGATATTCATCGTTGAGCCAATTACAACGGTTTGCCTTCAACAAAATCAAGATTGACGGCAGTTTCATCCGCGATCTTGAAACAAACCCAAGTTCTGCAGCCGTCGCAACAGCTGTCGCCGAAATCGGTAAAGCGCTCGACATAACAGTTGTCGCAGAGTGCGTTGAAACCCAGGAACAATTGGACTTCCTAAAATCGGTTGGCGTCACCCATATCCAAGGTTATTTCACCGGTCGGCCAATGGATGCCGAAGCAGCTCGGGCACTCATCGGCGAACAGATGCCAGCAGTTAGTGACGTTGGTTAGAGCTTCACTGATCAACCGCCATTGGATTTGTTGGACTGGGCGTTTACGAGGCGTTGCATGATCTTCAACTCCTTCGGCGTGACCTGGATGGCAGCGTCGACCCAAAGTTTCACAATGTCTTCCAACTCACTAAAAGAGAGCGGATTGGCACGTTTTGCGGCCAAGTGATAGGCGCAGGCAGCTTCTTGTCTATTGATCGTTCTTGAAATGAACTTTTTGATATCTTTGTGTCCCTCACCCGGTTCCGACAGGATGTGTACAACACCAAGATCATATAGTTCTTCAGCATCCATTGATTTGCCAGTTCTAACCAACTGCTCAGCTTTGGCGAACCCTAATTTTCGGCCCAACAGCGTAATGCCGCCCATGCCGGGAAACAGGCCAAACAGATGCTCAGGGAAACCAAATTTGGCGCCCTTTTCAGCGCAAATTAGATCGAAGGACAACAGGGATTCAAATCCACCGCCCAGCGCATCACCTTGGACTAGACCGATGGTGATAACGCCTTGGTTGGTGGTTTTCCATGTTTGGTAAAGAATTTGGACACTTGAAAGTCCATACTCAAAAAGCCCTTGGCGGTCCTTCCGAGCGATGCAATTTGAGAAGTGCTCTAAGTCTCCTCCCAAACAAAAAAAGTCAGGATCTCTTGATCCGAGCACGAGGAACTTAAAATGCTCCTGCATTTCTTGCTTAAAAGAAGAGATGTTTCGATGCATTTTATGAAAGTCATCCAGCAAACTCGGATTGAACGCGGCCCGGCCATTGAACTGCATGTAGGACCAAACTGTCGAATTGGAGATGTCGAAGTTACTTTCAATTTGCCCAAGGTTTGGCCAGAACCGATCAATGTTCTCTTGGCGATTGAACGGAAGGTCAGAATTGGGAAGAACCTTATAAGCAAATTCTTCCTGAGATGACGATTGTTGGCGCTTTGCTAGGTTTTTGGTCATGTGAACACTTCAAATATTACTAAAATATGGTTAAACTAAACGACATCCGACATGAAAATGCAAATCAGATTGTTGGAAAATTGCGATTTTAAGTAGCTCTGCGTACATTTGCGTCAGCGCGGGGATTTCTTTGATGTTGAATCTAGAAGTTCCCCTAAATTATTGATAAACAATAAGAATGACAGACCTTCCAATCCTATACAGCTTTCGTCGCTGCCCCTACGCAATGAGAGCACGGCTCGCAATCATGTCCGCGAAGCTCTCATGTGAATTGCGCGAAATCGTTTTGCGCGACAAGCCGGCACATATGGTGGAGATATCACCCAAAGCAACTGTACCTGTATTGCAATTGCCTAACGGCACGGTTTTAGAGGAGAGCCTTGATATCGTTCTTTGGTCGTTGGATGCCAACGACCCCGAACAACTGCTCGACCCTCCATCTGGTTCCAAACAAGATATGCTCGACCTGATCGAGCAAAGCGATGTCGAATTCAAGCCCTTGCTGGATCGCTACAAATATAGTTTCCATGCCGAACCGGAATTGGCGAAAGCGGCGCGGGACAATGCGGTTACATTTTTGCAGATTTTGGATCAAAAACTGGCAGATGCGTTTTTATTTGGAAACCGAATTGCGCTTGCAGATATTTGTATTCTGCCTTTTGTGCGACAATTCGCATCGGTGGATAAAGACTGGTTTGAAGCGCAAGAGTTTAAAAACACCATTGAGTGGCTCAACGCGTTTCTGGTGTCCGACCGATTTTCCTCAATTATGTCAAAGTTTCCGCTTTGGGCACCCGGTAACCCTACAATCATATTTCCCAGCCAAACCGACTGAAACAAGTTGAATGGCTTGCAGCCCGGTCGAAATCCTTCTAAATCAGAACCAACACAATATTGAGGTTCTCCATTGACCAATTCACCAGCTCACCCCGCAGAACTCTCTGCTCCAATTGTTGAGCAAGCGGTTCGAAACGCTTTGCTCGAAGATTTAGGCATGGCGGGCGACGTCACAACACAGGCAACTTTGCCCAAAGAAGCTGTTGCGGTGGCCGTCATGAATGTTCGAGAACCCGGCATTATCGCTGGTATCGATCTCGCACGCGAAGCATTTAGGCAGATCGATCCCACATTAACATTTGAAGCTCTGGTTACTGATGGCGAAATCGTTTCACCGGGCGACAATATTGCTCGCATATCGGGCAATGCGCGCCATATCATGTCTGCCGAACGGGTCGCACTTAACTATATGTGCCATATGAGTGGTATTGCCAGCTATACGCGGGTGTTCATGAATGAAGTTGACGGAACAGACGCAAAAGTCTGCTGCACCCGTAAAACGACGCCCGGCCTTCGTGCGTTTGAAAAATACGCTGTCAAATGTGGAGGCGGGTCGAACCACAGATTTGGTTTAGACGACGCGATTTTGATCAAAGACAACCACATTGCAGTTGCGGGTAGTGTCAGTGCTGCGGTTCATGCGGCGCGTGCATTCGCTGGGCATTTGATGTCCATTGAAGTTGAAGTCGATAATCTCGAACAGTTCGCAGAGGCATTAGACGCTGGCGCCACCGCCGTTCTGTTGGACAATATGTCCCCCAAGAAACTGCGAGAAGCTGTGCGTTTGAATAAGGGGCAAGCTCGGCTGGAAGCATCTGGCGGCGTTGATCTGAAATCTATCCGAAAAATCGCTGAATCTGGCGTTGAGTTTATTTCGACAAGTAAAATCACAATGGCATCAATGCCACTGGATATTGGTCTTGACATCGAAGTCGAAAATACCTGATCGGACAATAATTGTGATTGATGAACTAACTCAGCAAATGTTGGTCGCCGCACGGTTGGCTGGCGCGGAAATTATGCGCCATTACAATGCCGGTGTTGACGTTGAGCACAAAAATGATGGCTCGCCGGTTACTGTCGCAGATCAAAATGCTGAGGACATAATTGTCAATCATCTGGCCTCCACAAACCTCCCTCTTTTGGGAGAGGAAAGCGTTGCTGCAGGCAAGATTCCTGAACTGGGCAATCGTTTCTTTGTTGTTGATCCGCTCGACGGGACGAAAGAGTTCATCAAGCGAAACGGCGAGTTCACCGTAAACATTGCTTTGATTGAAAATGGCTTACCCGTCGCTGGCGTTGTCACCGCTCCGGCGCTTGGGCTGGAATTTGTTGGCGATGCCAACGGCGCATTCTCAATCACAACAGACGCTGACAGCAACGCAAGCTACGTAAAACTATTGACACGAGCAGACGGCCCCCGCAAAATTGTCGCCAGTCGATCCCATGGTCACAAGGCACTGGGTACGCTTTGCGAAATGCTCGACATTGAGGAAGATATCAGCGTTGGATCTTCCCTAAAACTGTGCCTTGTTGCAAGAGGCGACGCATTGCTCTATCCGCGCTTTACGCCAACATGTGAGTGGGATATTGCCGCAGGTCAGGCCATCTTGCTGCGTGCTGGTGGGGTCGTGCTGAAACTGGATGGCGCGCCACTCAACTACGGCAAAACGGCCGATAAATTTTACAACCCTTACTTTGTTGCAGCGGCAGACGCCAAGACCGCAGCTGACGCCGTGCAGATCATGACAAAGCTTGTTGGATAACTAATCTTCTGAATTCAGTCTCCTCATTGTCTATTAACCCAATGGGCCAATTTGTCTTGGTTAACACGACAAATTGAACAAAAGTCTCTTGTTCTTAAGATTCCACTGCCTATATATATTCGATATATATCGAACGAGTATGGCCTATGAATGTAAGAACAGTCTGTCTAGCGATTTTAACGCAAGGCGAAACGACCGGATACGATATCCGGAAGCGTTCGACCGAAGGCGATTTCTCCTTTTTTCTTGAAGCAAGCTTTGGGTCAATCTACCCCGCACTTTCAAAGCTTGAAGAAGAAGAATTGGTGACCAGTTGTGTCCAACAACAGGACGGAAAACCCGCAAAGCGAGTTTATGCAATCACCGATAGTGGTCGCGAGAGTTTCATCAATTCGCTGTTTGAAGACCCTAATGAGGATGTATTTCGTTCAGAATTCTTCTTATTTTTGCGATTTGCAGAAGAATTACCACGCGACCTGGTTGAAAAACGAATTTTTGAGCGTATCTCAAAGATCGACGAAGAGATTGCGTCGATTGAAAAAATGGGGGCCGATCTGGAGGCTAAAGCAGATCGATGGGTATTGGAGTATGGCTTAACATGCGTACGACAGGCCAAAGCCTACTTAGTTGAGCATAAAGATGAAATTATCGCTATGGCGCAACCAATAGATGTTGCTGCTAAGGCAGCCGAATAGGGAAAAATATAATGCGCTTTTTGATGTCGTACGGCGTGGCGTTTCTTTTGATTGTAGGTATTGGGGCTTGGATGGCTTCGGGCAGTATAATTCAAGGTGGCCAAGGTGAAGGCAACGGCGAACAAGCTGTTTTGGATGCCATTGATCTACCGGAAGAAAACCGGATCAAATCTTTGATGGAAGAATTTGGGCTTATCCAAAAAGAGGATGAGGCCGAAGCAGAAGTGGTTGAAGTCGCTGTTGAGGAGCCTGCGGAGGTTCTTCAGTCTGTTCGGACAAAAACATTTGTCGCTCAGGAATTACCGCTAACTGTCACCTTGCGTGGAAATACCAAGGCAAGCGCACAAGTTTCCATTCGTGCAGAGACAACGGGCATTTTGAAGACACGTCATGTCAACAAGGGTGATCATGTAAAAGCAGGCGATTTGCTCTGCGAGATTGATCAAGGCACCCGCAAGGCTCAACTTGCTCAAGCCCAAGCGTCGTTGGCAAATGCAGAACTTGATTTTGCGACAAACAAGTCACTTCGCGAAAAAGGATTAGCGGCAACAAATACCGCAAGCCAGTTTCAAGCAAATTTACAAGCTGCCCGCGCAACATTAGATAGCGCCACAGCAGAGTTAGAACGCACTATTATCCATTCAGAAGTCGCTGGGATCGTTCAAGACCCGATCGCTGAACCGGGTGATATGCTGAGCGCAGGGGCTGCCTGTGTGACCCTTATCCAACTCAATCCGATCCTGTTTGCGGGCGACATTCCAGAATCTCGCGTCAACGCGGCGGCTATCGGCCTTCCCGTAACGGTGACAACCATTACGGGTCAGGAAGTGGTTGGCACACTTAGCTACATTTCACCAAGTTCGAACGCAGCAACACGAGCGTTCCCTGTGGAAGTTGAAATTGCGAACGACGACTATTCTATTCGTGCCGGGCTCACTGCAGAAGCAGTTGCATCTCTTGGCACTGTGAAGGCACACTTTGTGCCTCAATCAGTACTAACGTTGGATAATGAAGGCACAATCGGTGTACGGGCTGTAAAGAGCGAAGAAGTATCGTTCCATTCAGTTCAGATCGTGCGCGATACAACGGATGGTATTTGGGTGACCGGTCTGCCCGATAATGTGGATATTATCACGCTTGGGCAGGAATATGTAATCGCTGGACAAAAGGTCGTTGCGGATAACACTAGCGACGAGAAAACATCATGATTGGTGCATTAGAGAACATACTAAGACGGCCAAAAACGGTCGTCACCATAATGATCGTGCTGCTCGCAGCCGGTATTTCCGCATACATTTCCCTCCCTAAAGAGGGACAGCCTGCGATCGACATTCCATATCTTTATGTGTCGGTTTCCCAAACCGGCGTATCCCCTGCGGATGCGGACCGGCTTTTGGCGCGTCCTATTGAAAACGAGTTGCGCAACCTAGATGGCCTTAAAACCATCAGCTCAACTTCGGTAACTGGACACGCGTCAGTATTCTTGGAATTTGACATCAATTTTGACAAAGATCAGGCTCTATCTGATGTGCGTGAAAAAGTTGACCGTGTAAAGTCGCAGTTGCCAGCCGATGCTGACGAGCCGAGCGTGAATGAAGTCGCCATCTCTGATTTTGCCACTGTCACAGTTGCGGTTTATGGTGATGTTCCAGAACGTGCGCTTTCCAAGACCGCTCGAAAACTAAAAGAGCAGCTTGAGGGCATTCAGTCTGTCAGCTCGGTTAACATGTCTGGCAATCGTCAAGAAGTTCTCGACGTTGTTGTGGATATCATCAAACTTGAATCATACAATCTGACCACAAGTCAATTGTTCGACGCCTTGGCGAAAAACAACCTCGTTGTGCCCGCTGGAACATTGGACACTGGTCAAGGTAAATTTGCAATTGAAGTACCCGGTCTCATTGAAAAGGGTGCCGACGTTTTCAACCTACCTTTGAAAACAGACGGCAATACCATTGTCACGTTCGGCGATGTTGCAACCATCCAGCGTACATTTAAGGATGCGAGCGCATTTACACGGGTCAATGGCCAACCGGCTGTTATTCTTGGTGTGTTCAAGCAATTGGGCTCCAATGTTATCGACCTATCGGATAGTGTTCGTAAGCTCGTTGACGAAACGGCCGTTGATCGTAACGCGGCAATCAAGACCACTGTTATGATTGACCAAGCTAAGCCTGCTCAAGATATGTTGGGCTCATTGCAGTCTGCTGTTTTGACAGCGGTTGCTTTGGTGATGATTGTGACGGTTGCGATGCTTGGTGTGCGCCCTGCCCTTATGATTGGTCTGGCGATCCCGACTTCGTTTATGATGGCATTTTTCTTCCTTCAGCTAATCGGCATGACCGTGAACATGATGATCATGTTTGGATTGGTTCTAACCGTTGGTATGCTGGTGGATGGGGCCATTGTTATTGTTGAATATGCCGACCGAAAAATTTCGGAGGGCATGGAAAGACAAGAGGCGTTTATTCGAGCGGCCAAACTCATGTTCTGGCCCGTCGTATCGTCTACTGGTACAACATTGGCTGCATTTTTACCTATGCTCATGTGGCCGGGCATCATTGGCAAATTCATGAGCTATTTGCCGATCATGGTGATTATTACACTGATTGCGTCGTTGATTACGGCCATGGTGTTCTTGCCGGTTATCGGCGGACTATTGGCGCGCAAACGTGTAAGTGCCAAAGAACAGGCTGCAGCACAGGCGCTTTCTGGCAGTGATAACTTCGACCCGAAAACCATTCCGGGTGTCACTGGACTTTATGTGAAGTTCCTCAACTCAATCATCCGTCGCCCCATCATGGTTTTGGTGGTTGGCATCGGCTCGATTGTCGGCATTTTCATGTATTACGGTGCCAACAGCACTGGCGTGGAAGCCTTCCCATCGATTGAGCCAGAATATGCCACAGTCGCGGTCACAGGGCGTGGTAACTATTCACCAGTTGAAGTGCGTGATTTACTGATTGAAGTTGAAAGAGAAGTTCTTAAAGTCACCGGCATTAAAGATGTCGTGCTGAACTTTGGCAGTGACGGCGCTGTTTCGTCACCTCCACCTGATACATTGGGCAACCTTCAACTCGAATTCGAACCATTCTCTGACCGTCGCTACGCGACACAGATTTTTGCTGATATTCGCGAGAACATCAAAGACATCTCTGGGGTTGGGGTTGAACTGCTTGAAGCAGAAGAAGGCCCGCCGACGGGTAAAGATGTCAGTATGCGGGTTGTCGCCCAGTCTTATGCCGACCTAGCGCCCACGGTAGCCAAAATCCGCAACTATGTTGAAAATGATTTGGGCAACATGATCGAAGTTGAGGATGGTCGTCCCCTTCCCGGTATTGATTGGAAAATCAATGTAAACCGCGAGCAGGCCGCTCTTTACGGCATCGGTGTTCGTGATCTAAGCCCATATGTTCAACTGGTAACAACAGGCGTATCCATCGGCACTTATCGGCCTGATGACGCGATTGACGAGCTAGATATCAAGGTTCGTTTACCTAAAGAACAGCGTAGTTTTGATGCTCTAGATTCTCTTCGCATTATTACCAATGCAGGTCTGGTTCCCGTCTCAAACTTTATTACCCGCGAAGCGGTGCCAAAAGTTGCACAAATTTCGCGTCGCAACGGGCAATATTCAATGAGTGTTCGAGCAAACGTTTCGCCAGAACTTGTGAATGGCGAACCTGTTATGGCTGCGGAAAAAGTTGAAGAGTTGAAAACTTGGGTTGCTGCGCAAACTTGGCCACAAGGCATTGAGTTTGAGTACGCAGGCGCTGATGAGCAAACCAATGAGACCAACGCATTTATGATGCAAGCCGGTCTTGGCGCGATGTTCTTGATGTTCCTGATCCTGTTGACCCAATTCAACAGCTTCTACCAAGTGGCGATTACCCTATCGACCGTGGTTATGTCGGTTGCCGGGGTGTTACTTGGTATGTTGGCGACCGGACAAGCGTTCTCCGCAATTATGACAGGCGTGGGGATTGTATCGCTCGCAGGAATTGTGGTGAACAACTCGATTGTTTTGATCGATACTTATAATCGGTTTAGGAGCGAAGGGGTAGACGCCATCACTGCGTCTTTGATGACCGCGTCTCAACGTTTACGCCCTGTTTTGCTGACAACCATCACCACGATCTTTGGTCTTATTCCAATGGCCTTAGGCATCAACCTGGACTTCTTCACGCGACAAATTGTTGTTGGCGATCCTTCAGGTGCGTGGTGGATACAGCTGGCAACAGCGGTTATTGCAGGCCTTTCATTCTCTACCCTGCTGACGCTTATTATGGTGCCCGTAATGCTGGTCGCACCGACTGTTTGGAAAACTCAATTGGCACATCTGTGGCAAATGATTACCTATCCGGTCCGCGCTATTGCGGCATGGAGAGTTGCTAAAGCTGAAGCTAAAACAGATGCTCCGGTTGAAGAGCAAGCTGATGATGAAGCAGTTCCTGCAATTGCTGCACAACAGGTTCAAGATCAACCTGCGGTCGCAAAAATTCCTAGTGATGCCGATAGTTCGAAAGAATACATCACGGGCGAATTGACCACAGAGGAACGCGATGGTGTGACCATCGTATCTCGGGCCACACCGGCGGCAGCAGAATAACAGCCACAGCTGAATGAACTTACAAATTTGGGCGCAGCATAATTAAGTGCTGCGCCCATTTTTTTATCCGGAACCTAAAGGCAAACAACAAAGTTTGGTTCTGTACCCGCGTCGACGTTTACCTTAAACCCCGCTTCTTAAATGGGACCTCAATCGCTTAGCGCGATGATCTCTCCCTCGCTCTTCACAAAAACCATTCAGCTTAACAGCACGGCTTTGGCGTTGCATATGTTGCAACTCCAAATGTAGACCATTTGCGATTTTGAGGGGGAATTCTGACCTGTAAAAGGTCAGGCAGACGGAAAAAAGCTCGACGCAACAACTAGTCGCGTCGAACTTAGTCTAACTTGGGTTTATTTTGTTGGAACACGATCAGGGTTCTTACCCAAGTACCCTTCGGTGTCAGTTTCACGGGCAAGACGGAGTTTTTCACCCGCTTCATCCACTTCGCGCTGGCGGTTCCACATTTGGGCATAAAGACCATCTTGTTCCAGCAAGTTTTCATGGTTGCCGCGTTCTGCGATTTCACCTGCTTTAAGCACGATAATCTCGTCTGCATTGATAACCGTCGAAAGACGGTGGGCAATGACCAACGTTGTGCGGTTTTGCGAAACATGATCCAAGGCCGATTGGATTTCGCGCTCGGTTTGCGTATCAAGCGCTGACGTTGCTTCATCCAAAATCAAAATTGGCGGGCTCTTCAAAATGGTCCGCGCAATCGCCACCCGTTGCTTTTCACCACCAGACAATTTCAATCCGCGTTCACCCACAGGCGTATCAAACCCTTGCGGCAATCCTTCAATGAAGTCCGCGATTTGGGCAAGACGAGCCGCTTCCATCACCTCCTCATCTGTTGCATCAGGACGGCCATAGCGAATGTTGTAGGCGATAGTGTCATTGAACAGAACTGTGTCTTGCGGCACCATACCGACAGAGGCACGCAAGGATTTTTGCGTAACGTCGCGCACGTCTTGGCCGTCAATTTCCACACTGCCTTCAATCGCATCGTAGAACCTGTAGATCAGTCGCGAAATTGTCGACTTCCCTGCCCCCGACGGGCCAACAACCGCGATGGTTTTGCCTGCGGGCACTTCAAAGCTTACGCCTTTGAGGATTTCGCGATCTGGGTCATAATGAAACTGAACATCGTTGAATTTGACGTTCGGGCCTTTAATGTCCAGCGGCTTGGCATCTTGTTTATCAAGAATTTCAGCGTCTTTGTCGAGCAGCTCGAACATGTTTTCAATGTCGGTCAGTCCTTGACGAATTTCCCGATAGACAAATCCGATGAAGTTGAGCGGACGATAAATCTGCATCATATACATGTTGATCAGAACGAAATCGCCGACCGTGATCGCGCCAGAAAGAACACTATTCACCGACATGATAGAGATGGTAATCATGCCAACCCAGAAGATAACCGCTTGGCCAAAGTTTAAGAACCCAAGCGACGTCCACATGCGGATCGCTGCGCCTTCGTACGTGGCCATAGAATCGTCGAAACGACGCGCTTCCATTTCTTCGTTGCCAAAATATTTGACGGTTTCAAAGTTCAACAAGCTATCGATGGCTTTTGAATTGGCTTCGGTATCGCTTTCGTTCATTACGCGGCGAATACCAATCCGCCAATTTGAGGCCTTCACCGTAAAAAAGATGTAGCCAACAACGGTAAGCACCAAAACTGCAAGATAGGGCAATCCAAAACGCCACACGAAGATGGTCGAAATGATGATGAATTGCACGACCGTTGGCGCGGTGTTGAGCATTGTAAACCGTACGATGGTTTCAATGCCCTTCGTTCCCCGCTCAATCACACGCGACAGACCGCCAGTGCGGCGCTGAAGGTGATAGCGCAGTGACAAATGATGCAAGTGAATGAATGTGCGATGTGCCAATTGTCGAACCGCGTGCTGGCCGACAGAGGCGAACAAAACGTCACGCAATTGCATGAAGCCACTTTCAACAATATGGCCAAGACCATAGGCAATCGCAAAAATGATTGGCAACGATATGCCTAGCATTTTTGCTTGATCTGTCCCTAAGGGCAAACCCAAAGCGTCGATCACTTGGCTATAGAACAGTGGTGCGAGCGTGGATGCACCCATTGCGGCCAGCAAAGCGACGATGGCCAGCAGCACTCTTGCTTTCAAGTCGGGACGATCTGAAGGCCACATATAGGGCCATAGGTTTTTAAGTGTTGTAAACGTTGAGCCTTCTTCAGCACTCACCGTTTGGCTTTTAGAAGAAGCCGGGCGACCTGTTGGCGCTAGAGCCATGCATTACTCCGATTTTTGAGGAATTCTAGTCTGGGTGAGCGGTGTCACCGTTTTGTCGAATAGTGATTGCACCGCGCAAAATTGTTCGGCGCTGATGCTATAACAGTTTTTTGTGCCTTGCCCACGGCGCTCAATTAGCCCTGCTTCAAGCAGCACTTTAAGGTGCTGAGAAACTGTTGATTGAGCCAATTCAACACATGACATAACGTCACCGCAGCACGGTGTTCTTATGTCAGACAGATAGCGTAAAATGGCCAAACGCGCCGGATGTGAAAGGGCGCGCATGGCTTTAGCAAGTTGTTGATCGTCAGGTGAAATATTATTCATCGTAATATTACGATAAAGAGAATTTACACCGATGACAAGCCTATTCTTCGTCCGGCAACTCAAACACTTGGCCGGGGAAGATCAGTTCAGGACGCGAGATGCTGTTGCTATTCGCCTCATAAATTGTTGTATATTTTATACCACTACCATAGACACGACGTGCGATTGTCCAAAGATTGTCGCCTTTGCGAATAATCGCATGGCCAGAGACAAAACGTTGTTCGTCACCCTCACCAACTGATGTTGCCGTAATCGTACCCACCTCAGCTTCAGCGACATCCACAGTCGCTTCAACTGCCTCAGCGGTTTCAACGATATCGTTTGTGGCAGGTGCGTCAGCAGAGACGTTATTTTCTTGAACTGGAGACGCCTCTTCGACAACTTCAATCTCAGCCGCCGCCTCCTCAACTGGTGCTGGTTGAGTAGTTTCCGCTTCTGTGGTGTTCGCAATCTCTACAGTGGGTGCTTCAACCACCTTATCGACAACCACACTTTCCTCAACTGGCGTTGTGGGTGCAACTTCTTCAACAGTGCTGGTCGCTTCAGGTTGAACTTGTTCAACTTCTGCGACAATGATCTCTTCTTCAACTGGTGCTGGTGTTTCAACCGGCTCGGTTTCTGCAACATCCAACGCAAAGTCTTCAATCACGAAATTGACTTCAGTTCGTGCAGCCACTTCCGCTGTATCCGCCGCAAGTAAGTCCGCCCGGATGCGTTGATTTTCCTTCGTCAGCACATTTTGTGTCTCGATCAACCAGCGCCCGTCAGCCACAATCGCATCAGCAACATACTTGTTGTCGACATATACCCGCATGGTCGCGCCATTCGGGCCAGCACCGGCGATGAAATTCAATTCACCGTCAATCTCAATTGCATCAATTGTTGGCTGAATGACGGCTTCAATCGCCGCGATCTCAGTTTCTTCGACCTCGGTTGTCGCAACCTCCTGATCGTTGGCCACAGGCACATCAGGTGTTTGCGCAGCTGGCTGTTCGATGACAGCAACCGCTGTTTCTTCAACTTGCTCTGGCGTCGTATCCACGACTTCAACTGCGTTTGCCGGCGCTTCAACTGCTTCGTCTTGAGCAGCTTTTGCGACCTCAATCACGTCTTCAGGTGCAGCAACCTCAACAGCCGGGACAGCCGGAACAGTTTCTTTGATTTTATCCTCAGCCACTTCAACCACTGGCTCGGCTGGTGCAACAACTGCCTCAACAGTTGTTGTTTCAACTTCGGCAGAAACCACTTCTTCTGCCGCAACAGCTGTTTTGTCTGCGCCAGTTTCGTCTGCGCCAGGTTCATCGGCCTCAGCGACTTCCGAAACGTCCTCAACTGGTGTTGCTTCGGGTTCGATAAGAGTAACTGGTGTGTCTTGTTCTACAATCGGCGAATCATTTGAAGGGTTTGACTCGGTTTGTTGCGTGTCCGCGGGAGCGACTTCAGGTACTGATTCAACTTGTGCAACTTGGGTTGGTTGTTCGCTCAAACCTTGAATGATATCGCTGGCTTGCCCGGGCACTGATGCAACAACGATTGGCTCTTTGTCCCTGCCCTCATGTATTAAAACTATTTCTGATTTCTCAGCAATTTTTACATTGCCTTTGGCATCCAGCGCCTCAACGGTGATTTCAACGCCGCCAGTTGCAAGTGCATTCTCAGGTACAAAAACCCACTCGCCTGAATTCTCTGGCTTGGTTTTTCCCAAAATCTGGCCGTTGGATTTTACGACTATTGTGTCATCCACATCCGCGGTGCCTACAATGACGACAAACCCGTCAGCGGCGGCGCGTGCGATGGTGAAATCCGGGGCTTTTGCCTCGACCATGACTTCATCTGTTGCTTGTGTATCGTCCTGCGTCGACGCAGCTGGAACCATTTCAGGCTCAACAGCTTTAACGTCAGATGTTTGCTCGCTGGATGAATCTTTTGTCGCTTCAGCGGTTTTAGCCTCATCGCTTCCACGATTAAACACTTGTGTCGCGACACATTGTAAAAATGGCTGTCGCGCATTGCTCGCACATGTGGAAATTGCCGGTGCTGCTACAACGCCGGTAACGACTGCCGCTGTTGCAGCAGCAAAGCCTAACGCTACAAACAGATTTGAATTCGTTGCACTCTCAGCCAGGGTCGCCTCCCGATTACTTAGCTGGTTGGACCGTTAAACTGCAGGTTTGTTCTCATCCCTGCTCAGTCTTTAGTAATTTATACGTAACAGACTCATACAGCGCCTCGAACGAAGCATCAATGATGTTTGCAGAAACACCGACGGTAAACCAACGTTCACCACTTGCATCCCGTGATTCAACCAGCACACGGGTGACCGCGCCCGTGCCACCGTTTAAGATACGCACCTTAAAATCTACGAGTTCTAGATCATCAATTCGGTCTGAATATTTGCCCAAATCTTTGCGCATCGCTAAATCGAGCGCGTTGACTGGTCCATTGCCTTCGGCCACAGACATCAACATTTCGCCATCCACTTCGATTTTGACCACCGCTTCTGACATGGTCGTCAACTCGCCACGCGCATTGTAGCGACGTTCAACGGTTGTTCTAAAGCTTTCGACCCGAAAATACTCCCGCAAATCACCCAGTGTTTTGTGCGCTAGAAGTGCAAATGACGCATCCGCGCCATCGTAGGAATACCCCCGCGCTTCTCGCTCTTTAACGGCACGTAAAAGACCATCAAGTCGAGGATCATTTTTTTCCACTTGGATACCAATTCGAGCAAGAACCGTGATCAGGTTGGATTTCCCTGCCTGCTGAGACACCATCACATTGCGCTGATTGCCAACTATTTCAGGCTCGATATGCTCGTAACAAGATGGGTCTTTTTGCAATGCAGAAGCGTGGATGCCTGCCTTGGTGGCAAAGGCAGATGCGCCAACATAAGGCGACTGCCGGGCTGGTGCTCGGTTCAGTAATTCGTCAAAATTGCGCGACAAGGCCGTCAAATTCAGCAGCTGAGCGGATGTTACGCCGGTTTCAATCGTCGAGGAAAAGGGCTCTTTAAGCGCCAAAGTTGGCATAAGCGAAATCAAGTTGGCGTTGCCACATCTTTCGCCAATACCGTTTAGTGTTCCCTGCACCTGCCTGACCCCAGCGCGTACCGCCGCTAGCGTATTTGCCACCGCCTGTTCGGTATCGTTGTGCGCATGAATGCCCAAATGTTTACCCGGCACAACGCTCGTCACTTTCGTCACGATCTCGTGGATCTCACTGGGCATGGTGCCGCCATTGGTGTCGCACAGCACAATCCAGCGCGCACCAGCCTCAAATGCCGTCTTTGCGCATTTCAGTGCATAGTCAGGGTTTGCTTTATAGCCGTCAAAAAAGTGTTCACAATCAACAATGGTTTCGCGACCACTCGACACCGCTGCGCGAACAGACGCATCAACGGATTGCAAGTTTTCATCCAAGCTAATGCCCATTGCCAATTCAATTTGGCGGTCCCAAGCCTTAGCGACAAAACAGATGGCTTCGGCCTCAGACTGCAACAATCCTTGCAGGCCCGGATCATTTTCAACAGATCGGCCCGTCCGCTTGGTCATGCCGAAGGCGGTGAATTTAGCCCGCTTCGTGCGTTTTTTGGAAAAGAACTCCGTATCGACCACGTTAGCGCCAGGGTAACCGCCTTCAATATAATCAACGCCCAAATCGTCCAACAGCTTGGCGATGGTAATCTTATCTTCAACAGAAAACTCGATCCCAGCGGTTTGCGCTCCGTCGCGCAACGTCGTGTCAAACAGATATAGGCGTTCTTTGGTCATGATTACTCTTTTGGCCAAGTTGTTGTGTCGTGGTCCGGGTGTTGGAAGTTTTGCAACTTCACACAAGATTGCTCCACCCCATATGTGTCCTCACGGACTTTGAGTTTATGCAAAGTATCAAAACTTTGAATGCGCGATTTAGTAGCCAACTGCTTGTTCGGGGCGACTTTGTCTGGATCATCAAAAGCACCAATGGCCAAAGACACCCCGTCCCCATGCCATTCATACGTCAGCGGCGTGCCGCAATCTTTGCAAAAGCCACGTTTGGCGATGTTTGAACTAACGAAATAACTCACTTCACCGCGAGACCATTCAACTTTATTGTCGGCAAATGTCGCAAACGCACCGAAATATCCGCCGGTTTGTTTTTGGCACATGCGGCAATGACAAATTGACGATGCAAACTCATCTCCATGAGCCTTAAACCGCACAGCACCGCATTGGCAGCCGCCAGTGTGAATTGTTTCGCTCATCAAACCAGTTCCCAAGTCGTGATGCGCTCACCCGCATCGTTTTTGCCATCGTTGAGCTTGATACCCATTGCTGTCAGTTCATTCCGGATGGTGTCCGCATCTGCCCAATTCTTGTTGTTCAAATGCTCAAGGCGCGCAGCGATTTTTGTTTCAATCTCGTCTGCGTTCTCATGAACGGGGCCCTCAGATTGAGCCTTTTCAAACGCCTGCATACCGTCAAACATGACAACACCCAGCAAGTTAAGCGACCCAAATAGTCTTTGTGCATTGTGTTCTTTGTCACCGCCTGCATGGCGATGGAGTTCAGCCAAAACGCCAGACATGTTTAAATCATTTGCAAGATGCGTAAGCAGTTTGGAACATGGCCCGAGCGCTTCATATTCTTCGCGATTTTCCTCGCCAAAACTCAATCCCAATTTCAACATCACCGATTTCCAACGGTTGAGGCTTTTTTCTGCTTCCTCAAGTCGTTTTTGCGTAAAATCAATCGGCTCGCGGTGATTAGTCATCAGCATGGCAAGGCGCAAAACATCGCCGGGCCACTTGCGTCCGCCAAATTTCTCGGTCTCCAAAAGATCAGCAATAGTGTAGAAATTGCCCAAGCTTTTGGACATTTTCTCACCTTCGATTTGCAAAAATCCGTTATGCATCCAAACATTGGCCATATGTCGATTGCCATGCGCACAGCGCGACTGGGCCAGCTCATTTTCATGATGTGGGAAAACCAAATCGATACCACCGCCATGGATGTCAAAATGCTTGCCAATATATCGCTCGGACATGGCTGAACATTCGATGTGCCAGCCCGGGCGACCCCTACCCCAGGGACTTTTCCAACCGGGTTGCTTTTCGTTTGAAAGCTTCCACAGCACAAAGTCACCGGGGTTCTTTTTGTGGGCTTCAACTTCAACCCGCGCACCTGCCTGCATATCGTCTAAATTGCGGTTCGAGAGTTTGCCATAATCAGGCATGGACGTGACATCAAACAGCACTTCGCCGCCTGCTTCGTAGGCGTGGTCTTTTTTGACGAGCACCTCGATCATTTCGATCATTTCAGCAATGTTGTCTGTCGCGCGAGGCTCTATGGTTGGGTCAAGATTTCCGAGCGCTAACATGTCACTTCGATATTGGCGCGTTGTGCGCTCCGTCACTTCGCGGATCGCGGCATTTAAGCTTATTTTTGGATGTTCTTTGACCGCGCGCGCATTGATTTTGTCATCAACATCGGTGATGTTGCGCACATAAACCACATGCTCGGTGCCGTAAACATGGCGCAGCAGCCGATAAAGTACATCAAAAACAATGACAGGGCGCGCGTTACCGATATGCGCATAATCATAAACGGTTGGGCCACACACATACATGCGCACATTATTCTCGTCGATGGGGACGAAGGTTTCTTTAGAGCGCGTCAGGGTGTTGTAGAGTTTAATTTCAGTCATTTGCCTCAACCATAAATGGTGTTTGCCCGTAAGGCAGCGAGGTCAATTTTTACGAAAATTTGTCAAATAGAGAACCACGCCGCCAATGTGAATTAGCGAATAATAATGCAGCCGATAATACAGATTGCGTTTTGGTTCTTCATGATGGCGGCACTGTGCATTGGCCATTGAAATAAATCAAGCCGTTACAAACAAAAAGCGCCGCAAAATGCGACGCTTTAATTCATTGAATATCAAATCGTTGATATTTTTGGCTGGTTAGCCTTTCTTGACGCGATACTGATCGTGACAAGATTTACAGCTTCCACCAAGCACTGGAATAGCGGCACCCGCTGTTGCGTCTGCTTCCAATTTATCAAGAATGCCGACAAACATGTCCCATTCTTCCCAAATTTTTGGGCTGGCTTCAGAAGTTGCGCTCATTGAACCTTCTGGAAACAACATTTTTAACTTCGCCGCCAAAGGTGCAACTGCTGCTGCATCACCAGCTTTAAGCGCTGCGCCCATTGCCTTCATCGCCGCCTGACGCTGCGCAATTGGATCTTCGTCCGCAACGATTGCGCTGCCACCAAATGCCAGTGAAAGTCCTGCTACTGCCGCTAAAACAATCTTAAATTTCATATTGCCGTCCCTATCCCTAATGCTGATTGACCAAACTTATATGTCGATTATGCAAGAAAAAAGGCAACAATCCATGAAAATTGTGGTCGTCACCGCTTCACAAGTGCTCACTTAAACGTGAAGCAGTGATCGACCAACAGATATTCGACGATGTTCTTAGACGTCTTCAAGCTCTTTTGCGTGCAACCAATCTGCGTGTTTGGGCGCTTTTTTGGTTCTTGACCATTCTTCTAGCATTTCCCACTTCACGCTATCCAAGCGCTTGAGCAGCTCATCTTCTTTAGGGTCAGGACATGCCAGTTCAACACGGTGACCGTTTGGATCGAAGAAATAGATAGAATGGAAAATTGAGTGATCTGTTACGCCCAAGACCTCGACGCCATTTGCCTCTAGGTGCTCTTTAAACTCAATTAGTTCATCGCGATCTTTTACTTTGAAAGCGATATGCTGCACCCAGATCGGGGTGTTTTCGTCGCGTCCCATTTCCGGTTTGGTTGGAAGTTCAAAGAATGCCAACACGTTGCCATTACCTGCATCTAGGAAAAGGTGCATGTATGGATCTGGTTCATGGGTGGATGGCACATGGTCTTCAGCGATCGCCAATACAAAATCCATATTGAGCATCTTGGTGTACCACTCAACGGTTTCTTTGGCATCTTTGCAGCGATAGGCCACGTGATGGATTTTCTCAATTTTCATGATCGCCTCTCCAATTAGTTTCATCTGTAACTATAAAGTCAAATTAGTTACGAATGAAACTAATTGCAAGCACATTTTGCATTTTTGCCAACGACAATTTTTGGCTAGGTCTATTTACTGCGAATCAAAGCTCACTTTTTGACAGGTTCTGAAATGTCTGCTCGCAATGATTCAACTTTTATTACGTCAGAGCGCCGTTATAGTCGTCGTATCCGAAGAATGAATTTCTGAGACGCGAGGGAACATCATGGATTTGAATGAGATCGTCGACTTGACCGCATACCCAATTGATAGCGCTGCGTTTCGTGCGCAATGTCGCAAAACTTTTAACGAGCAAGGCATTTTGATTATGCCGCAATTCGTGACCCAAACCGCGATTGCAACTATGTATGCTGAGGGCTGTGAAAATCAGGAAAGCGTTTTTGCCAGCACAAAAGAACACAATGTCTATCTCAGCGCACCAGACCCTAAATTTGCGCATGACCATCCCCGCAACCGGCTCGTTACTTCCTCAAAAGGATGTCTAACGGACGATCAAATCCCCGCGGCCTCGGCTCTACGCGCTCTTTATGATGAGGAAATTTTTCGCGGGTTTCTTTGCGACGTGCTTGGGGAAGAGGCTCTTTACGAATATGCAGACCCTTTATCGTCCATCAACCTGCATTTTGCGGCGAAAGGCCAAGAGCTTGGCTGGCATTTCGACAATTCATCATTCGCGATTACGTTGATGGTGCAACCGCCTGAAAAGGGTGGCCTGTTCGAATATGTCAGTGCAGTGCGCGACGCAGATGCAGGTGATATGAACTATGATACCGTCGGCGAAATTCTGGATGGACGTACTGCTGTCGAGCAAGTGAGCGCTGATGCTGGGACGCTGGTGTTTTTTCGCGGACGAAATTCCATACACCGGGTTGCGCCAAACGAAGGCGATCAGGTGCGTATGCTGGCCGTCCTCGCCTATAATACAGAACCTGGCATTTCTCTGTCTGAAGAAGCTCAAATGACCTTTTACGGGCGCAAAGGTTAGAAGATCAGATTGGATAAGCACCATTCAATGTCGATAACGCCCGATCTAGCATCTCGTCGTCACTGAGATCAGAAAGATCAAGTGCCGGCGTTCCGCCATTGAACCCCATCAGAATGGGCGCGCCAATGAATTTATATAGGTTGAGCCACTGATTGAATTGCCCCGGTGGCAACCCATTGTCTGGCGTGCCCAGCCAAGTGACTTCTTTATCCCAAAAGACGTCGTCAAACTTGAGTACAAATTTATCCAAAACACCCATCCCGAGCCGAGCGATTGCATTTTTCTTGTGATCGGGCAGCGGCGGAGAAAAGCCAATATCGCCGCGTTTGAGGACACCAAGTGGCACTGTGACGATAACAGCGTCAAACCGCTGTTCATCCGCATTGTTAATTACAAGATCAACACCACTTGATGCCAAGGATATCTGTTGAATGATAGCGCGTAGCTTCACAGGGTATGTTCCTGAAAAGTGCTTCAAAATTTGCGCATAGCCGTCAGGCAAAATCACTTCGTCACCGGAATAGTCGTCTTGCGCTAGATAGGCATCAACATTGATTTGATCCCGCTCAGCGCCGGCATCATGTTGCACATAGATGACATCTTCTAACCAGCTTGGCGCATCTTCTTCATCAATTTCCTGCCCACCGTTTACGCGGATTATGTCACTGTCAGGGGTCACAATGCGTGCAAGATCCAATTTGTCGGCGATTGTCGTCAGTGGATTTCCATTTATCCCATGGATCCAACTTGCCCCTAAATCAAGTGGCACGCCCAGTCGATTATCGGTCCACAACCGACCACCAATGCGATCTCGTGCTTCAAACACCTCGACATCTCGTCCAGCCCTGAACAACGCATGGGCCGCGGCGAGCCCACTGATGCCTGCGCCAATAACTGCGATTTTGTGTGCAGATGTGTCTTTAACGGAATTAGCTGTACGAATGCCCGATTCGTAGGCGGCATGTACCGTGCTATTATAATCTGGATGCACCGCCTCACCCGCAAAGAATATACGATTTGCGATGGGTGCTTCAAGCCTTTGACGGTCTAGCTGTTTTGCTTCGCGCGCAACATAGGAATATGACCCGCATGAAAATGGATCTTTGCTCCAATTGGTTCTGATATATCCCGTTGCATTGCGCGGGTTTTGCGCCATGGCGGGAATGGGCAGAAAACTCGCCATGAACGCAGCACCCATTGGGGCAAACAAATCACGCCGTCTCATGTCCAGTTCCTCTGCTTCAAAGGCAATGCTGCTGGTGCAACATCGCTCGGCACCTAGTCTTCTAAAACCGTCACGGTCTGACTGATTTCACCTATTGGAAATGTTCCATCTTCTGCCAAAAAGCGGATCGCAACCTTATCGCTCTGTTTTAAGAAAGGCGTTGTGGCTTTTTCATTTTTTGCTTTTTCCGCCGTACGCGCTTCAACGATGCAGGAAAAGCCAATTCCATCGCTACCGATTGGAAGAATTTCATCATGGGTGTTCGCGACTGTGCCTGAGCCAAGAATTGTCCCCGCACTCAGATTACGTGTTCTGGCGGCTTCAGCAATCAATTGCGGGAAGTCAAACAGCATATCGATGTGAGTACTTGGTTGGCCATAAAGCACGCCATTTACCCGTGACTGAAGTTTCCCCGTTAGTTTTTTACCATCCCATGCAGCGCCGAATTCGTCCGGCGTTGCAACAATGGGTCCAAAACTTGATGATGGTTTGGCGTGAAAAAACCCAAATCCGCCCTGCAAATCATCTGCGACCAGACGGCGCAGTGAAACATCATTGCAAATCGTGATGAGCCGTATGGCCTGTTCCGCCTCTTCAGCATTTGCGCCCATCGACACAGGGCCAAGAATGACAGCCAATTCGGCTTCAAAATCCACCGCCAGCTCGTCGTCCGGCACCACGATATCATCATGAGCACCTAACAACGTGTCTGATCCGCCTTGATACATAATTGGGCGTGCGGTTTGCAACTCAGCATCTTTGGACCCCACCGCAGTTCGCACGCGCTCTAAATGGCTCATATAGGCACTGGCGTCGATCCACTGGTATGCGCGGGGCAAAGGCGACATGGTCATTGAGGCATCGAATGGTTTGCCTGAAATATCACCCTTGTTGAGTTTTACGCTTAGCGCACTCAATGGGGTTGATACTTCATCCCAGCGGTCCAATGCATCTTGCAAAGTGGGCGCAATGGCGCTGGCTTGAGTGAACCGAGAAAGGTCTGTGGAGACGATAGCCAATTGGCCATCGATCGTGCCATTTCGCAATGTTGCAAGCTTCATTTTTCTTCCCGCGCAAGATTTGTTGAATGAAATTTAATACGGATTTGGCAAGCTTGTGCCAAGCATATTAAATCTTTGCCTTTAAAATGGCAGATTGATGAGCTAATCCAAAACTATTGTGGGCTAAGTGAGTAAATTCGTGCAACGTTTTTTGGCAGTTATATTTGCCCTTTTTGTTGGTATTGCTACCGCTGCGCCTAGTTTTGCGCAGGCGGACAGCTGTAGTTCGCTGAAACGTAAGATTCGTTCTTACGAACGCAACTCAGATTTTAAGAATGGCCAAGAAAACGACTCAATGGCCAAATCGGCACTCAAAGAAGTCAAAAAGTGGGAAAGCCAGTTTGTGCGTTCCGGCTGTCAAAAAGTGCTGAACGCTGGCGGCAAGCTCAATAACAGTTGTCGTTCAATTGCCCGAAAAATAAAACGGGAACGCAAGGCATACTCAAACGCCGTTGCGCGCGTGAAGAAGGGTAGCCAAGTCGCCAACGCCCGCGAATCTGCGTTGCAACAATATGCTCGGTTCGGCTGTTCATCCCGATCTGGCGCTTCAGTCACCAAACGCGACACTAAACCAGAGCGCAAGACGCTATTTGAGCGGTTGTTTGGCGGCGATGATGACACAATATCTGATGACGATTTTTACTATTCTGCGCGGGAAACTTACCGCACCGTCTGCGTGCGCACATGTGACGGATATTATTGGCCGGTGAGTTTTTCCACGGTGCAGGACCATATCTATAGTGATGCTGGTGCATGTGAATCGTTGGCGACTGGCGAAGGCCAAGTCGACCTATATTATTATAGCAATATAGGCGGCTCACCCGAAGACATGGTCAATTTAAACGGCAGCCCCTACTCCGCCTTGCCAAATGCATTCCGGTATCGGCGCGAGTTTGATGCCACGTGTCGGGTTCGCAAAGCGTCGATTTATGGTGTGATCAATTTTGGATCAGACCAAAATTCGTCAAATGCTGTCATTACTTTTGGAGACATTAGCTTCCCGCTGCCACGTCGTGACCCGAGGCAAGTTTTGCAGGTAGAAGTTGCAGCAGCGAATTTTGTGCCATTGCCGCGTCCCCGCCCAAATCTTGGGGGCGAGAACGTTGTTGCTGTTGTTCAGTCAAGCTCAACTAGGGACCTGCGATTGGTCATTATTGGCGAAAAATCAGTTAGGCTAGTCGGTCCAGACACGCCTTACGCCCCAACAGTGGCAGCAGGGTCTTAAGTTCAGGACCATGCGACTGACCACTCAAAGCCAAGCGAAGGGGCATAAATAGCCCTTTGCCCTTACGGCCAGTTTCTGCTTTCAACTGATCCGTCCACATGCCCCAAGTATTTTCATCCCAAGGCTCTGCTGGCAAATACTCTTTGGCTGCGTCGATAAACTCTCGGTCTTCTTCGGCAACGATTGATTGCACTGGCCCTTGAACGAGTTCTTGCCATTGTTTGATTTCATCAAACTTGGCTAGGTTCTCATGCACCGTATTCCAAAGTGCTTCACCATCTTCAATGCCCAATTCAGCCAAACGATCCTTCACGGCATCAAACGGCATAGCGTGAACCATGCGCGCATTGAACGCATCCAACTCGGACGGGTCAAAACGGGCTGAACTGCGCGACACCATTGAAACATCAAAGCTTTGTGCCAACTCTTCAAGCGATGCGTGGGGGGCAACTGGCTGGCTGGTGCCGGTCAAAATAGCGATCAACGCGACAGCCATCGCTTCATATCCCTCTTCACGCAAATGAGTGATCGACATCGATCCTTTGCGCTTTGAGAAGCCCTCACCGCTTGCATCTGTCAAAAGGTTGTGATGACCAAAACTTGGAACGTTCGCGCCCAAAGTCTCAAACAGTTCGATTTGCGCGCCGGTGTTGGTTACATGGTCTTCGCCACGAATAACGTGGGTGACGCCCATATCAATGTCATCCACGACAGAAGGAAGCGTATAAAGATAACTTCCGTCTTCGCGGATCAATACCGGATCAGACATCGTGTCTGTGTTTACTTTTTGCTCACCGCGCACCACGTCAGAAAACAAAACTTCTTTGCCTTCAAGCTTGAACCGCCAATGGGGCTTGCGCCCTTCGGCTTCAAATTTGGCTTTATCTTCGTCCGTAAGGCTCAGCCCAGCGCGATCATAAATTGGCGGCTTGCCCATCGCCCGCGCACGTTTGCGACGGCGATCAAGCTCATCTGCGGTTTCGTAACACGGATAAAGACGACCATCTGCAATCAGCTTGTCGCGAGCAGCATCATGGGCGCTCTTACGTTCTGATTGACGTTCCAAACGGTGGGGTTTAATGCCCAGCCAAGCCAGATCAACTTCAATGGCATCAGCATATTCTTGTTTTGAACGTTCCAGATCCGTATCATCAAAACGTAGGATGAATTGCCCACCGGTTTTGAGTGCAAACATCCAGTTCATCAAGGCAGGTCGGGCGTTCCCGAGGTGAATATTGCCAGTTGGCGAAGGCGCGAAGCGCACGACTGTGGTCATTGAATTAACTTCCTTGAAATTAGATCGCTCTTGGAATTAGGTCACGATAACCGTTTGTAATTGGGTATTTACGGCCAAAACCAAATGCTTTGGCGGTCAGTTTCGGTCCGGGGGCCGATTGGCGTCGCTTATATTCGGCGATATAGAGCAATTTTTGCAGTTTGGCGACAATTTCTGCGTCAAACCCTTCGGCAATGATTTCCTCAACAGACTCTTCACCTTCAACAAACCGCGCCAAAATAGCGTCGAGCATTGGATAAGGCGGCAAACTGTCTTGGTCCTTCTGGTCCTCGCGCAATTCAGCACTTGGTGCTTTGGTGATGATCGAATTTGGGATCACCTCGCCTTTTGGCCCCAAACAGTCAGACGGCATGTTTTTGTTGCGCCAATCCGCCAGATGATAGACCTGCATTTTATAAAGGTCTTTGATTGGGTTGTAGCCGCCATTCATATCGCCATAAATCGTTGCGTACCCAACGGCCATTTCGGACTTGTTGCCGGTGGTGATCAGCATAGAACCAAGTTTATTGGATACGCCCATCAAATAGGTGCCGCGCATGCGCGACTGTAAGTTCTCTTCTGCCAGTCCGGGCTGCATCCCTTCAAACAAAGGCGCTAGCGCCTCGGTTGCAGCTTCTACCGCATCGCCGATTGAAACAATGTCATAGCGAACGCCCAACCGCTCGGCGCAGTCCTTGGCATCTTTCAAACTATCTTGAGATGTATATCGATAGGGCAACATAATGCAGTGAACGTTTTCTGGCCCCAGCGCATCAACCGCCATTGCCGCAACGATAGCGCTATCAATGCCGCCAGAGAGCCCCAGCACAACCGATTTGAAGTGGTTTTTATGGATGTAATCCCGCAACCCAAGCACACATGCGCGCCAAGGCGCTTCGTCCTCGGACACAAGATCGGAAATTGGTGCGTCATTGCACACCCATTGATCGTCTTCGCGCACCCAATCAGAGATCAACAATTGCTCTTCAAAGCTTTTGCATTGGAATGCGAGGCTTCTGTCAGCGTTGAGACCAAACGAAGCCCCATCAAAAACAAGCTCGTCTTGGCCACCAACTTGATTGAGGTAGAGAAGCGGCAATTGAGTTTCAACAACCCGCTGAACGACTTCATTGATGCGCACATCTTGCTTGTTGCGCCAGTAAGGCGAGCCGTTAGGGCAAAGCAGCATTTCTGCACCCGTTTCAGCTAAGCACTCGCAAACCTCTGGCCACCAGATATCTTCGCAAATTGGCACACCAATTCGAACATCATGAATGTTGAACGGCCCCGGCAGACCACCGGCTTCAAAATAGCGTTTTTCATAAAACACGTCATCATTGGGCAAATCATGCTTTGCACGCCAATCAACAATTTTTCCGTCTTGCGCCAACAGCACCGCATTGAAAAGCTTGTCGCTTTCGCGCCAAACGCAAGGGATCAGCGCCGCGATATGCTCGCCTTCGGTCTTTTCCGCCAATGTACAAGCCGCTTCCATCGCGTCGGCAACAAATTTGGGTTTAAACAGCAAGTCTTCGGGGAAGTATCCG
This sequence comes from Maritalea sp., assembly GCF_051251695.1. Classification (NCBI taxonomy): domain Bacteria; kingdom Pseudomonadati; phylum Pseudomonadota; class Alphaproteobacteria; order Hyphomicrobiales; family Devosiaceae; genus Maritalea; species Maritalea sp. The sequence goes on from NZ_JBPOEU010000010.1 coordinate 40,898, forward strand.
GTGATGTAGAGTTCTGGAAAAAGGATGATATCGGCGTTCGCCGCAATAGCCTCGTCAACCGCCTTCTCCCCTTTGGCCAAGTTGGAAGAAAGGTCGCCAACGGTAGGGTTGAGCTGGGCAAGGGCAATGCGCAAATTGTCAGTCACGAAAGATATCCAAAACCGGTCAAAATCAGCGCTAGATGTAACGATTTACGGCACGATACGCAAGGTGCCACGATGGCATAGAAAAAGCGCACAAAAGATGTTGCGCGCTTTGGAATAAATCAACGATGAAAGACTAAAATTGAACTTTCAATTCAGCAAGCAAGCCATATCTCCAAAGAGAAAGCGCGTCGATCCGTTCCGGTGTCAAATAATACGTACCGCCCGTACTTGGGCCGATGTCGTAAGTCCCATCTGAATTGGTATCAACGGGCTCCGTAACGTCAGCAAGCCCATAAACTAGGTTTCCTTGCCCGCGAAGGTATGTCGCGCGTCCACCGACGCGAAAAGCAACGTTATCGGTCACATTATAGCCAACCATCACGTCTGCTGCTGCGCCCCACGCAGAACCATTAAATTTGGACTCGGTAGCTTTATATGTGGTGTAAGCTCCGCGCTTGATTGCTCCAAAACTGTGCCCACCTAAGACGCCGGTTACCGACGCATAGGGTATTGCTGCGAATTCAGCCGTCAAATCAAATTTTCCTGCAGTTGCTTTAGTTGAGACACCAAGACGCAGCGCATTAATATTCAACGAATGATCAGCATGATCAACTGGTAAGAAATAACTCTTGGTACCAGTTGTCCAAGATATTGATGAGTTGTCTTTGATCGGACTGAAATCTGCTCCGCCAATCGTTGGGGCGTCATTTAGATATTGATATCCAACAAAACCACCAAATGCAGCACCCATATCGTCAGAGCCAAGCTTTACAGGCAAATAACCAAAATCAGCTACCGCATATGCCATTCGACCGAGTGTTGTGTTGCCGCTCGTGACGCCGTTATCGTAGTTCGCGTCTAGATGGATTGAATATCCACCATAGGCGTGTAAATACGTGTCCGTCGCCAAGTCATTCAAACGCAAAAAGACTTCGCCAAACTGTGTGGTGTCGGAAGTGCTGCCACTGGTTGCTGGAACAGTCAGTCCGGAACTGGTGATACCTTGCGTGGATATAGAACTGCCACCGCGCGAGTAGTGATACCGAAGACCCGCTTCAAACTCCATCAAAGGATCAGCTGGAGCGTCCCAATCGTTGTAGCTGCCGCGCATTTCTGTTGGATAATCCAAGTCTGCCGCAAGGGCGGGACTCGCACTTACCAATGCAACCACTGAAACAACAACCCCAAAACCAAAACGCCGCATGGAACCCTCCGAATGCGCAACTAACAAAAGTATTGGCCTTATTTATGGGTGATTAAGGTTAAGACGCCGCTAAAACTCTCTTAAGAAATTGATAATGCAACAAAAAACACCGCCCCTTTTTCAAGAGTCGGTGCTTGAGATTTTAAACTCAGGTTTGGGTTGTTAGATTGCAGCCAAATTGCGTGGACGTACAGGACGTTGATCGCGCATTTCTTCTGCAACTAAAAACGCCAATTCAAGCGCTTGCGACGCATTAAGACGTGGGTCGCAATGGGTGTGATATCGGCTTTCAAGATCTGCTTCGGTAACAGCAGAAACACCGCCCACGCATTCCGTTACGTCCTTACCGGTCATTTCAACATGAACGCCACCTGCATAGGTGCCAAGCTGACGATGAATTTCAAAGAAGCTCTTTACTTCAGACAAGATGAAGTCAAATGGACGCGTTTTATAGCCCGTTGAAGCTTTAACAGTGTTGCCGTGCATTGGATCGCATGACCAAACAACCGTGCGGCCTTCGCTTTTTACCAACTCAATCAAACGCGGTAATTCGTCGTTGATTTTTTCCGCACCAAAACGGGTGATCAACGTCAAACGGCCGGCTTCGTTTTCTGGATTTAATTTGTCCAAAAGTCGTTTCAGGTCGTCATTTGAAAGTGATGGACCACATTTCAATCCAATTGGATTTTTAATGCCGGAGAAAAACTCCACATGCGCTTCATCAACTTGGCGGGTACGATCGCCAATCCAAAGCATATGCCCGGAGGTTGCATACCAATCATTGGTAATTGAATCGCGGCGGGTAAAGGCTTCCTCATACCCCAAAAGCAAAGCTTCGTGGCTGGTGTAGAATTTAGTTTCGCGCAGCTGAGGCGTGTTGTCGCCATTGATGCCGAGCGCTCGCATAAAATCGATTGCATCATCAATTTTTCGTGCCACATTTTCGTATTTATTATACGGGTCAGTGTCCTTGATGAACTCCATGGTCCATTCGTGGGTGCGTTCCAAATTCGCATAACCGCCAGAAGCAAAAGCCCGGATAAGGTTAAGCGACGCTGCTGATTGACGATACGCCATGGTCATGCGGTTGGGGTCAGGCACCCGCGATGTTTCATCAAAGTCGATGCCGTTGATGATGTCGCCACGATAGCTTGGCAGTGTTGTGCCATCTATTGTTTCATTGTCTGATGAGCGCGGCTTGGCGAATTGGCCAGCCACGCGACCAACTTTTACCACGGGCTTCGATCCGCCTGAGGTCAATACAACCGCCATCTGCAAAAACACGCGGAAGAAATCACGAATGTGATCCGCATGATGTTCCGCAAAACTTTCAGCACAATCGCCGCCTTGCAACAAAAATGCTTTGCCGTGCGCTACATCGGCCAATTGCTCTTTGAGCCCGCGCGTTTCGCCTGCAAATACGAGAGGCGGAAATGATGAAAGGCGCTCTTCAACAGCTGCCAGTTCCGCCTTATCTGGATAAGCCGGAACCTGGCGGATGTCTTTCGATCTCCAACTATCAGGTGTCCAGTTACTCATTTTATACTCGCTTTCAGGTTTTCTTCGTTTAATGAACCATAAGGATTTAGCAAACTTTTGCCTCGCAAACCAGCGATGAATGCTAAAAATAATGCGAATTTAGACTAAAGGCGACGTTCCACCACATTCTAACAAAGAATTGTTATGTTATTGTCTGACAAAGGAAAGTTCGCTTCAACAAGTTGGTACAACCTATATGCGCAACCTCAATCACAACCACACACCCGAAGCGATCCGCAAAAGACTGAGTGCTGGCCCGAGCATATCATATTTGCGCGATTGGATTTATGGCGGGATCGATGGCGCTGTAACCACATTCGCAATTGTTGCAGGTGTCGTCGGTGCAGAACTTTCAGCCGGAATTGTACTCATCCTTGGGGTGGCCAACTTGCTGGCTGATGGTTTTTCGATGGCGGCATCCAACTATTCAGGCACAAAGGCTGAAATTGACGACTACAAACGGGTACGCGCCGCTGAAATCCGCCACATAACCGATCACCCAGAAGGCGAACGAGAAGAAATAAGGCAAATATTTGCGTCCAAGGGATTTGCTGATGCGGAATTGGAAGAGATCGTCCACCTCGTCACATCCAACCAAGATATGTGGTTGGAGGTTATGCTAGCCGAAGAATATGGCATAGCCGCTGTTCAAAGATCGCCAGCAAAGGCAGCAATTGCCACCTTCTTGGCATTTCTTGTCTGTGGCGCAGTGCCGCTCATCCCCTACTTACTCGGACTTTCCGCTAGTGCCGTTTTAGCGGCCGCGATGACTGGCGTGGTATTTTTGGCCATAGGCGCGGCCAAATCTATGTGGTCGACTGCCACATGGTATATGAGCGCATTGGAGACGTTTGCCATTGGAATGTCAGCAGCTGGCCTTGCCTATTTGGTTGGGGCAACGTTGAAAGCGTTGGTTGGTATTGGCTAAAGTAAAGAGGATGCGCCACAAATTCTCGACCAACTTGTGGCGCACAAAGTTCTGTAACCTACGGTTCTTGAACTAGTTAGCGCGCTTGCCGTCTACCAACTGATATGTCGGCGCTTTAAGCGTCACCAACTCTTCCGCTGCGGTTGGGTGAACCGCGATTGTGCGGTCAAAGTCTGCTTTTGTTGCCCCCATCGAAACAGCAATCCCCACCATTTGGATCATCTCGCCTGCCGATGGACCCACAATATGCACGCCAAGCACCTTGTCAGTTTCGCCATCCGTGATGAGCTTGAACAACATTTTTTCAGGTCGTGACGTTAGCGTGTTTTGCATGGGGCGGAATGTCGACAAATAAACATTCACTTTTGAGTGTGCTTTGGCTGCTTCGTGTTCCACCATACCCACAGTGCCGATTTCAGGCTCAGAAAATACGGCAGTTGGGATGATCGAGTGATCAACCGCTGTCGGGGTGTCATTATACACTGTTTCCACAAAAGCTGCGCCTTCGCGAATAGCAACGGGTGTCAATGCAGCCCTGTCTGTCACGTCGCCAACGGCATAAATTGAGTGGCAACTGGTTTGTGAATAGGCATCAACATCAATTGCGCCGGACTTGTTCAGCTTCACATCTGCGGTGTCTAAGCCAAGTCCCTCGATATTTGGTACACGGCCCGTTGCAAACATGACTTCGCCAAATTCAACGACTTCGCCTGTATCAAAGCTCACATCGATATTGCCATCAGCACAACGATCCATGCGCTCAATGTTGGCATTAAGTTTGATTTCAACACCACGCGCTTTCATTTGCTCTGCAACGATTTCGCGCACGTCTTCATCAAATCCACGAAGGATTTGATCGCCGCGATAAAGCAAAGTGGTTTCAACGCCTAAGCCAGCAAAGATGCCGGCGAATTCCACCGCAATATAGCCGCCACCATTCACCAGAATTTTCTTAGGCAGTTCTTTAAGGTGAAACGCTTCATTGGACGTTATGCCGAGTTCTGACCCCGGGATGTTTGGAACGAAAGGTCGTCCGCCGGTCGCAACAAGAATTCGATCCGCAGAAAGTTCCTCATTTGCCTTCGCCAATTTTACGCTGTTTGGCCCCGTGACAACGCCGCGGTCGCGAATGATTTCGACATTGGCACCGCCTAAGATATTGCCGTAAATGCCTTCAAGACGATCAATTTCTTTGTCCTTATTGGATAGAAGCGTGGACCAGTTGAATTCTGGTTCACCAAACGACCATCCAAAGCTTTGCGCCACTTCAAACTGTTCAGGGTAACGGCTTGCCAACACAAACAATTTCTTTGGCACACAGCCGCGAATTACACATGTTCCGCCAAGTCTATATTCTTCGATAATGGCAACTTTTGCACCATATGTAGACGCCATACGCGCAGCGCGCACGCCGCCTGAGCCAGCGCCAATCACAACCAAATCATAGTGTCGGGACATGCAAGTTCTCCGGTTTAATTCTCATGTTGGTTTTCGTTGATCACAAAAAAGCCCCGCATACAAGATACGGGGCTTCACGAATTCGGGATGGACTTAAAGAAATTAGAGGTCGAAACCCTTTTCTTTAAGATGCGAGCGCAACCGAACTGCAAATTCGGTCGAAAGATTTTCTTCTGCAACGCGTGCGGCGGTCTGCAGATTTTTATTGATCTCAATGTTACCAGCGAGAATTTTCTTGCCGACGTCTGTTTCATAAAACGCGATGATTTGGGTCAACTCATCCATTGTATAATGAACCGCATAAATCCGCGCGAAGTTGTCGTGTACAAGATTGTCGCCCTGCAAATATTCTTTGGCAACGTCTCGTGCGCCCGCCAAAATATCTTCACCGATTTCTGGGTTTTGCTGCACAAGGTGGTCAACCGACTCTTGTGCTGTTTGCAATATGGTTCGCTGGAAAAGCGCACCAGTGTCCGTCAAAACCACGTATCTTTTCGCTAGCGCTAAATGCTCTGGTGCGATTTCTTGTGCTTGGGCTGCAACAGTCAGCATCATGGCAGTCGCTGCTGCGGCGACTAAGCCAGCTATTCTCTTTATCATTTTCATTTGTTCCCTCATGCCTTGCCATCTAGTGTAACGACGCCATCTGGGCTGGCCAAGTAGGCTTTTTCGCACATATCAATGAATAGCCCATGCTGCACGACACCTGGAATGTCCAGCAACGCTGTCGATAGTGCTTTTGCATCCGAAATGCGGCCAAAAGATGCGTCTAGAATAAAATGTCCACCGTCGGTGACAAACGGTTTGCTCTCACTGTCCATTCTTAATGCGAGGCCACCTTCGGCTTTAAATCGGTCTAAGATGGACTGTACAAGATTTTGCGTTGCGCCTAGGCCAAATTTATTCACTTCGATTGGCAATGGAAACGCGCCCAATGTGGAAACCATTTTAGACGTATCAGCGATGACAATCATTTTGGCGGATGCCGCCGCCACGATCTTTTCGCGCAACAATGCCCCGCCCCCGCCTTTGATCAATTGCCGTGCTTCATCGATTTCATCTGCACCATCAACAGTGACATCAAGCGCGTCGATTTCATCTAAACTTGTTAGTGGAATATTGAGCGATCGCGCTTGCGCGGCGGTGACTTCGGATGTCGGCACACAAAGGCACTCAAAACCATTCGCAACCTCAGCACCCAGAAAATCGACAAAGTGTTTTGCCGTGGAACCGGTGCCCAATCCTATGCGCATTCCTGATTTCACTTCACCCATTGCGGCCTTTGCCGCCATTTTTTTAAGCTCGTCGCTCACGCTATCCCCAGTATATTTTGTGCATAAAGTTGGCTTTTGCACTGCAATAGCAATCAATTGAACGGTTTTAAACAAATTTTATTGCCGAATCTGGCATAAAACTCATATGAGCGATTGTTAAACACGATGTATTAACCATAATATCGCAAATCTAGAATATCAGATTGAACATGAAATATGAGATGGCGGTTGGTCTATCTGTATTTAGGATTATTGAGGAACCTGGGGAAATGAAGAATTTAAAACTCGCATTCGCGGTAATGCTGGTGGCAATGGTTGGGGCGATTGCACCCAACACCGCATTTGCTGACTTTTATTTTGACGGCACGACAAATGAGTGGGTTGATAGCGATGCGCCAAAAGCGTCGTCGGGTCGCCGCGGATCAAAAGTCAAACGCACAGAAGTCGACTACAAAACAAAACTCGCAAAAGGCACGATCATTGTCGAGACATCCGAACGTCGCCTATACTTCGTGTTGGGCAATGGCCGCGCGATGAAGTACGGCGTTGGTGTTGGGCGCGACGGTTTCCGTTGGTCAGGTACTCACCGTGTAACACGCAAGGCTGAATGGCCAGGCTGGACACCTCCTCCTGCAATGCGCAAGCGTGTTCCTGGACTTCCTGCCTATATGCCAGGCGGACCAAAAAATCCACTTGGCGCACGAGCTCTATATATCGGCAGCACAATTTATCGTCTACACGGCACTGCTGAGCCTTGGACAATCGGACAGGCTGTATCATCAGGTTGCATTCGCTTAACCAACAACGATATTGAAGACCTTTATAATCGTGCAAAAGTTGGCTCACGCGTAATCGTACGCCACTAATCGCAAAAGATGTTAGGTGAACGCAGGCCGTTCACTTAATACTCACTTGGAATTGATGGCCGTCCGACGAAAGTTGGGCGGCCTTTTCATTTGCAACGATTGCAAATTTGAAATGGGCTGCATAAGCTCAACCCATGACAAATACACACGCTCTAGCGCGACCGCTAATCGACAATTTTGGACGACACGTTGAGTATCTGCGCATTTCGGTGACGGATCGATGCGATTTCCGGTGTACCTATTGCATGGCGGAAAACATGAGCTTTTTGCCCAAAAGTCAGGTTCTTAGCTTAGAAGAGATTGAGCAATTGGCCCGTGCCTTCGTTGATCGTGGCGTAAAGAAACTTCGCCTCACCGGTGGCGAACCACTGGTGCGACGCGACATCATGACTTTGATCGAACGGTTGGGTGCGTTTTTGGGCGATGGGCTTGAAGAGCTCACTCTGACCACAAATGGTAGCCAATTACGCCGTTATGCCCCTGAACTGGTGCGACATGGCGTGAAACGGATAAACGTATCGCTTGATACGCGGGACGCTGCAAAATTCGCTGCCATCACCCGCTGGGGGCGTCTCAGCCAAGTTTTGGACGGCATTGATGCGGCATTAGAGGCTGGGTTGCACGTCAAGATCAACATGGTCGCCCTTAAGGGCGAAAATGACCACGAGATCATACCGATGATGGAATGGGCGCACCAAAAAGGCATGGACCTGACTTTGATCGAGACCATGCCCATGGGCGCAGTGGACATTGAACGCGCTGACCAATATCTGCCCCTATCCAAAGTGCGCGAAAATCTGGCCAAACGGTTCACGCTGTCTGATGACCCGTTAAAAACCGGCGGTCCAGCTCGATATTTACGTGTTGAGGAAACCGGCGGACGCTTAGGGCTTATTACGCCCCTTACCCACAATTTTTGCGAGACTTGCAATCGCGTGCGCATGACCGCCACTGGCGATCTCTATTTATGCCTTGGTCAGGATCATAAGGTGAGCTTGCGCGATCCGTTGCGTGAAGAAGGCATAGAGGCGATTGATAAATTGCTCGACCACGCCATGGACATTAAGCCAAAGGGTCACGATTTTGAGATCGACCGGCAAAAGCCACAGGTCAATGTGTCACGTCATATGTCAGTGACAGGCGGCTAAAGTTTTGTCGCTGGGGTGACATTCACCCTATTTCTTTGTGTCTGTAACAAAATCAAGCGGCAAAGCTGTTGTGTATTTAATGCGCTCCATCGCAAAAGATGAGCTGACATCGCTCATCGACATTTCTGCGATGAGTTTTTGATAAAAGCGATCATAGTGGGCGATGTCTGGCACGACAACGCGTAAGACGTAATCTACGTCACCACTCATGCGATAGAATTCAACAACCTCATCATGGGCTTCAACAACGGCGGCGAATTTTTTCAACCAATCGTCATGGTGTTGGTTGGTGCGCACAGAAACAAAAACTGTAACACCCGCATTTACTTTTTCTGGATCAAGAATAGCGACGCGTCGTTTGATTACGCCATCTTCTTCCATTTTTTGGATGCGCCGCCAACATGGTGTTGTGGACAGCCCAACCTTTTTGCCGATTTCAGCCACCGGCGTGGTGGCGTCTTTTTGCAGAAGGGTCAGGATTTTACGGTCGATCTTGTCTAACATTTTTCACACCAAATTGGGAAATAATACCAATATTTGACATAGTGTTAGCTTGAAACAGAAACAATGGCAACGTTTTGGGCGTTTCACGCAAATTCATTTTAGTCGAACATAAATAGTCAACCCAACGTCAGCTGTCTCTTCGTATCTCTTATCTTGCTTTGTTTCTCCAGCTTTGAGGGGTTTCAAACTCTCCCCGCCAAAGGCCTGATGAATTGCGCCGCGCAAGTGCCTCATCAAACTTGTAGTCGCCATAGCTGATGGCCCAACCATTGGTGACCATCCATTTGCCGATGTCTTTTTCCGACAAATAACAAACCGCCAGCAACCTACGATATTTGTCCTCACCTTCGGATTTACACACCAAGACTTGCCCACCGATAAGCTGGATGAGTGCCGATTTTGCCTTAACACCACATCGCCATACACTATTTTTTTCATCACATTTTTGATCAAGTTCAGGCGCATCAATCCCCTTAAGCCTAATTCTAAGCCCGTTGATAACCAAACTATCGCCATCAGAAACACTTGCTACGCCTTTGATTTCAGTGATTTTTTGCCGATCTAGAACAACAACCATCCATATGAGCGCAGCCCCCATGGTGACAGCTATAACCAGTTTGAAGACGACTGAGATCATTTTGATGAATTTACGCAAGCGGATTGTGTCCGTAACGGGAGATTAACCAACATTGGCTACTCTGGTTTGATAACAGTAAACTGCGCTTAGCGCTGGACTATTTGTGAGTATTGCGTTTCATGTCCACAACTTCACAGCCAGATCTGGAAGTTTCCGCACGTCCTAGTATGCCGCGTTCGCGCCAGCGTACGGTGAGTGACGCGCGTCAACGGCTGACTTCTAGCTCCGGCACAAAAGCCTCGTACGATTTCGAACTGCTCAGCGAATATGCCAACACGCGCAACTCCGGCAAGATCGCGATGCCTGTTGTTGTGATTGCATTGTCATTGCTGGCGCTGATCTGGGTTCCACCCTTTGCTGTCGGAATTTGGGCAGGCTCCGTGATCCTTACCCATTTTGGCGTGGTCCTCACATGTCGACAATTCCTCAATTCGCCAAAAGTTGAATTTGAAGCGCGCCGTCACACCACAACATTCATCGTTGCTGAAACGATTTACGGTTTGGCATGGTCGAGCCTTGCGCTGTTCGCCTTTGCCGAAGCAGGTCAAGATGTCCTCGTTATCCAGTGGGCCATGTTGATGGTGGGCATTGCTGCCAACGCGATTTCAAGCCGTGCGATCCCTTCTGCTACATTGGCAAACTCCGCGCCCGCTGTTTTGACGGTTGGAACAACGCTTGTTCTTTCCCAAGGCATGCTGAGCTACGCTTTGGCGTTGTTGGCAATTGGTGGCGGGGTGTTCTTTAATTTCCTATCCCGAACTCTTCATCGCTCTGCCCTTAAAACCATCGAACACCGTGCCGAAAAAGACTCGCTAATCTATGAGCTTGAAGAAGCGAAATTGATGTCTGATGAGGCCCGGCGCGAAGCTGAGCAAGCAAACATTGCCAAGTCTCGGTTCCTGGCGACAATGAGCCACGAATTGCGCACGCCGCTGAACGCCATTATCGGGTTTTCTGAAGTGATGAAGTCCGAACTCCTGGGCCCAATGGAACACCCACAATATAAAGATTATTCGGGTGATATTCACGCGTCCGGCGAACATCTATTGAACCTTATCAATGAGTTACTTGATCTTTCTCGTATCGAAGCCGGTAAATATGATTTGAGCGAAGAAGCCATTTCACTGGTCGATATCGGCGAGGATTGCCGTCGTATGCTAGAAATTCGCGCCCGTGCGAAAAGCATCGAGCTTGTTGCTGAATTTGACGAAGCAATGCCCAAACTTTGGGGTGATGAGCGCGCTGTTCGTCAAGTCTGCCTCAACCTACTTTCCAACGCCATCAAATTTACGCCTCAGAGTGGACGCATCACCTTCAAAATTGGTGAAGGTGACGGCGGCACGCAGATTATGTCTGTTCGTGACAATGGACCCGGCATTCCTGAAAATGAGATTGCAACTGTGCTTTCTTCATTCGGTCAGGGTTCTCTAGCTGCAAAAACGGCAGAACAAGGCGCTGGCTTGGGCCTACCCATCGTTCAAAAAATCATGGAGCTGCATCAGGGGCGGTTTGATCTGTTCTCCAAATTGCGCTTCGGAACTGAAGCCATTGCCAGCTTCCCCAAATCCAGGGTGCTGAATGCAATGGCCCCTGTGAAAGAACGTCCAAAGCTCAAGATATACAAAACGGCCAAGGGCTAGTCAGCCCAAGGCTAGTCAACCAAACTCTAGTTTTAGTTCTTCATCTGACCTGCAACTGCAGCTTCTTCAAACGTCGCCATATTCTGATGAACATGTAGTGCTGTTTTCACAATTGATGCGGCAAGCGCTGCGCCTGATCCCTCACCCAAACGCATACCCAAATCAAACAATGGCTTCTTGCCCATCTTTTGCAGCACGTCGCTATGCGCTGCTTCAGCTGATTGATGTGCAAATAGACAATGATCAAGCGCCATTGGGTTGGCTGCGTAAACCACTGCAGCGGCGGCAGTGGCAACAAAGCCATCAACGATCACAGGGATTTTATTGTGGCGTGCAGCGATGATCGCGCCAGCCATGGCCGCGATTTCTCGGCCACCAACACGCGCTAGCGCATCAAACGGTGTTTTCATGTGTTCTGCATGTAGCGCCAGGCCGCGATCAACGGCAGATACTTTTCTGCTCAGGCCTTCATCATCAACACCCGTGCCCCGGCCAACCCAATCGGTGCCAGTACCGCCAAATAAAGCGGCGTAGATTGCAGCTGCTGAGGTTGTGTTGCCAATGCCCATTTCACCAATGCAAAGCAAGTCTGGTTTGCCAGCAATGGCTTCCATGCCGTAGGCAACCGTTGCCGCACATGTTTTGTCGTCCATTGCCGCTGCTTGGGTGAAATCCTCTGTCGGCAACTCAAGCGCCAACTCAAAAACCCGTAAGTTCAGTTCATTTAGCGCGCAAATTTGTGAAATCGCCGCGCCGCCATTGGTAAAGTTCGCGACCATTTGCGTTGTCACTTCTGGTGGAAATGCAGAAACGCCTTGTTTGGTCACCCCATGATTGCCAGCAAAAATGGCCACCATTGGATTGTTTAACGTCGGCTCGCCTTTTTCCTGCCAGCGCGCCAAATGCTCCACCATCTTTTCCAATTCGCCAAGCGATCCGGCTGGCTTGGTCAATTGCGCATCACGCGCGCGCACCGTTTCAACGGCTTGCTCACTTCCGTGCGGCAATAAAGACAATAGTTCTTCAAAATCAGCGAAAGGGCTTTTTTCAGCGTTGGTGGTCATGCTATCGACTCTTGGATCAAGTAAATGGGGCGTTCTTCTTACCCCACTGACGAGGAATTGCAATTGACCAAGCCTGCAAACTCAAAGAAGCCCGCAAAAACAACGGCGCAGTCCCCAACCAATGATAATAGTGACGATGGCACGCTTCCGCCAAAACGGGCCAACATGGTCGAAGCGATCATTATGGGTCTCAGGTTTTACTCTCGCTTGCCGACAGGAAATCAAAATCACCATGAGTTTAATTTCGCAGCAATGGTCCGCCCTCTCGCGCTGCCAAGTCTAATCATTGGCGTTGGCCCAGCGTTTATATTGCTGATGCTTACGGTCTTTGGCGCATCGCCTTTATTCGCTGCAGCGGTCGCCGTTGCCCTTTCTGCGATTATAACCGGGGCCATGGCTGAGGATGCATTTGCTGACGCAATGGACGGCTTGTTCGGTGGCCAAACAATCGAACAAAAACTGGAAATTATGCATGATAGTCGCCATGGCACCTACGGCACGCTGGGTATCGTCATCCCTTTCGTGTTGCGCATGATTTGCCTTGGAACACTTGTTGCTGTCGCGCCTATTGCTGGTGTCGCCATTTGGCTGGCAAGTGGTGTGCTCGCCCGCTCCGGCGCAACATGGATTGCCCAACAACTTCCCCCTGCCCGTGCCGATGGCCTTTCGGCAAATGCTGGCATTTTACCGGCGCGTGCATGCTATTTCGGCATTGCCCTATCCATTGCAGTTTCATTCGCGTTGATGGTGCCATTTGTGGGTCTGGGACGCTGGATCATCGCGCTGCTTGTATCAGCGATCGTATTGGTTTTATGGCGTCAAATGTTGGTGCGACTAATCGGTGGACAAACCGGTGACACAATTGGCGCAGCGCAGCTGATACTTGAAATTGCCATATTGTCTTCCTTTATATTTGGTATGGGGCTTTAACCGCGCGCTTTTGCGCTAAAGGAAACAATATGCTTTTTATTGGCATGGCACTGATTGTGTCTGTTGCCCTCGCCTTCCTCATTTCGGCTGATGTGGGCACTTTGATTGGGCTGGAACAGGAACAATTCGGCCAACTGGTCATTTTGATCGCCGTACTTGTGGTGGTTGCTGGCGGCAGTTTTGGTCGCCGTATCCGCTTAAACGAGATGCTTTCTGGCGCAGTGTTATGGGTCGGCATTTTCGCGCTTGCGATCTTTGGCTACAGTTTTCGCACAGAACTTGAACAATATGGCTCGCGCTTCCTCTCAGAACTAAATCCGGGTTCAGCCTATGTCAGCGAAAGTGGCGATGCTGTCAGATTTCGTCGTTCGATGGGTGGATCATTTCTTGTTGCGGCAGATGTAAACGGCAATGAGATCAAATTCATCTTCGATACAGGCGCGACCGCTGTTGTTTTAACCGTCGATGATGCACGTCGCGCAGGGATCGACATTAAAAAGCTGCGCTACACCGTTCCCGTCAGCACAGCCAATGGTGAAGCAAAGGCCGCCTTCACCAGATTAGAAAATGTCAAAATCGGTAGTATCGAACGGCGCAACATTGACGCGCTCGTGGCAGAGAAAGGTCAGTTGGAAACGAGCTTGCTTGGCATGAGTTTCTTGGAAACGTTGGCGTCATATACCGTGTCGCAAGACGCACTTGAACTGCGTAATTAGCGCTTAGCCGTTAAGCCTTGCTCAGCACATAGATCCTGGCAGCATCTGCAAGTCCGGCCCATTGATCATGCGCTTCGAATGGCACTTGCACCCATTCCTTCATGGGGCGACCTTTCCCGGACGGGTCAAATAAAGTCGCGCCTTCAATTTCTAGCGCGGCGCTGTGGTGTTCGCCTGTAAGTTTGAACACCATGCAATCTTGGAAAAAACTAGTGAATGCCTTGCCGCCAACTTTGAAACATTTTTTGCCAAACATTTGCGATGCCTCAGCATCCATAAATGTTTCGCCAACGGCATAAAAGCTTGTTTCTGGATCAGACATTTGAGCACCTAAATGTTATTGCACGAAGACTGGATTATAGAACACTTATCCGAATATCGCGAACTCTAGCTGGCCTGCGCCATTGTCTCGCCTTGGCGTAAAATCTCGAAAGCCTCAGCAATAAGGTGCGGCGATGCGCCCGGCTTCACGGTCTCGACCGTAAGCAATTGCCGATAACGACGTGCGCCCGGCTTGCCATATCCAAGGCCAAGCATGTGGCGGACAATCTGATTCAGCTTTGAGCCTTTAGTCATTTGAATTTCAGCATAATTCATCATCACTTCACATAGTGATTCAAGTGAAATCGGCTCCTGATCATCACCATAAAACCGAGCATCAACATCGCGCAACAGCCCCGGATTGTGATAAGCGGCACGGCCAAGCATCACACCATCGACATGTTCAAGATGGGTTTTGCACTGCTCAATCGTTTCAATGCCGCCATTGATCAGAATGGGCAGATCGCCAACATGTTTCTTCAACCGATAGACCCGGTCATAATCAAGCGGTGGGACTTCACGGTTTTCTTTTGGCGAAAGACCCTTAAGCCAGGCTTTACGCGCATGAACATATAGCGCATCGACTTTAGCTTCCAGCATGTGATCGACAAAATGCCGGAGGTCCGTTTCGCTGTCTTGATCATCGATGCCGATACGGCATTTGACGGTGATTGGCTTATCTGTTGCATCGCGCATTGCGCGAACACAGTCCGCCACCAATTCAGGTTCCGCCATCAAACATGCACCAAAACGCCCAGACTGCACGCGATCTGATGGGCAACCAACATTCAGATTGATCTCATCATATCCGAACTTGGCACATAAAGCTGTTGCAGCAGCCAGTTCCTGCGGGTCCGACCCACCCAGCTGCGCCGCAATCGGGTGTTCAACCTCATCATTATAGTTGAGCAACCAATCCGCACCACCCCGAATAAGCGCTGCACTGGTTACCATTTCTGTAAACAACAGCGCATGGCGCGACAAATGCCGGTGGAAAAACCGACAATGACGATCTGTCCAATCCATCATCGGGGCCACGGAGAATATGCGGGTTTCTGGTTTCACGTTCAGCTCATTTTCTTAGTCTAAGAGGCAACCAGCGGCGTTATAAAGCAATTGGCATAAATTGCCAGCCCGTCTCAAATAAGCAGTCAACGACAGATGTCCACAAAGGCACTGAATATCTGATCGCCGGGGTGGTCGGTATCAGCAAGTCGTTCTGGATGCCACTGAATACCCAGGGCAAACCTAAATGCCGGCAACTCAATCGCCTCAATAATCCCATCAGGGGATTTTGCACACATTACGATTTGCTCGGAAAGCTCAACAAGCGCTTCACGATGAAATGTATTCACTTCCATCTCATCAACACCAACAATATTGTGCAACATTGTATTGGCCTCAACCGCGACCTTATGCGTCCGCCCTGCTTCATCATGCGGCCCAGCACCATCAATCGTCGTGCGCAAGTCCGGTGTCATTTTCGCGCCATGCAAGCAACCCAATAGCTGCATACCAGCGCAAATGCCCAACACCGGCTTATCCTCAGCCAGAAACCTATTGATCAACTTCGTCTCAATCGCCAAACGATCAGAAACTGGAGAATGCGATTTCAGATCACCAACATAGAACGCATCCGGATAAGCAAACCGCCCGCCGGGGCAAAGTAACCCATCCGACATGGATATTATTTCATCCAAAACATCACGTTCGTACGGCATCCCCATCGGCAGTCCACCAGCATCGACGATAGCGCGAAAATACCCTTTTCCCATGGCATATTGATTGCCACCATCATTTGTATTTTCATCCATTAGAACTGCGATCTTAGGTTTCATTTTTGCAATCATTCAACCCATTCGATTCTATCTTGGGCACTATTATAGCAGCAGTGCAGTTTCGGCATATCTGTTCATCCAAAAGTACGTGGCAATTCTACTTATTTCGCTTGCACTATTGCGCAATGGGGATAAAGAGCGAATTATTGAGTTTGTGAAATTCATGAGCCGATTTGCATTTTCGCAACTGGCTCAAATCCACAAAAGGGGATGACAGAGATGAAAATAGCAATGCTGGCGCGTAACGCCAATTTATATTCGCACAAGCGTTTAAAAGAAGCAGCCGAAGAGCGGGGTCATGAGTTGGATATCATCAATACATTGCGCTGCTATATGAACATCGCTTCTCGTCGACCTGAGGTTTATTACAACGGTGACAAACTGCAGGGCTATGACGCTGTTATCCCGCGTATTGGTACTTCAATCACCTTCTACGGGCTTGCGGTTTTGCGTCAGTTCGAGATGATGGGCGTTTACCCGCTTAATGAAAGTGTTGGTATTGGCCGATCACGCGACAAGCTTCGCTCTATGCAATTGTTGGCGCGCGATGGTGTTGGTCTTCCAAACACTACATTTGCGCACGATCCGAAACAAACTGAAGAAGTGATCAAACTGGCCGGTGGCGCACCATTGGTGATCAAGTTGCTTGAGGGCACTCAAGGTGTTGGCGTTATGCTTACAGATACCGATAATTCTTCAAAATCGGTAATCGAAGCCTTCCGTGGCGCGCAAGTGAACATTTTGGTCCAACAATTCATCAAAGAAGCTGGTGGGTCTGACATTCGAGCGTTTGTGATTGGCGGTAAAGTTGTTGCTGCAATGCTGCGTACTGGCGCCGAGGGGGACTTCCGGTCCAACTTGCACCGTGGTGGTTCAGCAAAATCAATCAAAATTACGCCAGAGGAACGCGCGACTGCAGTGCAAGCCGCCAAATCTATGGGGCTTAATGTTTGTGGTGTGGATATGCTGCGTTCTTCAACCGGTCCTGTGGTGATGGAAGTCAACTCCTCTCCCGGACTTGAAGGCATTGAAAACGCCACCGGGATCGACATTGCCGGCAAAACCATCGAGTTTTTGGAAAAAAATGCGAAACCAAACAAAACCCGTACACGAGGTAAAGGCTAATGCCTAAGCGCGCGCCTTTTCAGTTGGGAACACATGCAATTGAGGCTGGTAGCCGCGAAACGGTAGACTTACCCGTTAGCGTTCTTTCGGACCACACGCCCGTCACCTTGTCGGTGCATGTGGTTCATGGCCGCCTGCCCGGTCCAACGCTTTTTGTTTCGGCTGCGGTACATGGTGATGAAGTGATTGGCGTAGAGATTGTGCGGCGCTTGCTCAACAGCAAAAAGCTGTCTGGTTTGCGTGGCACTTTATTGGCCATTCCCATTGTGAATTCGTTCGGGTTTATGAACCATTCTCGGTATCTGCCGGATCGGCGCGACCTCAATCGCACCTTTCCAGGTAGCGCCCAGGGCTCATTGGCTGGACGGTTGGCGTATATTTTTACCCAGGAAATTCTCAAAAAATCTGACTATGGCATCGATCTGCACTCGGCAGCGGTAAACCGGGCAAACCTGCCACAGGCACGCGTTTCACATAAGTCCGACAAAGCGAAAGAGTTAGCGCAGGCATTTGGTGCTCCTGTCACCCTCCTCTCACCACTTCGCGAGGGATCGATGCGCCAAGTGGCTGATGGGCTTGAAACGCCTATGGTGCTTTACGAAGCAGGCGAAGGCTTACGGTTTGACGAACATGCTGCAAAAGTTGGCGTTACTGGCATTTTGCGGGTGATGAGCCATTTGGGTATGCTGAGCGCAAAATCTGTGAAACGGCCGAAGGTAAAGCCGCTTCTCTCCTCATCCAGTTATTGGGAGCGAGCTGCGGCTGGCGGGATCATGCGTACATTCAAAGGGAATGGCGAGATCGTACAAGAGGGCAGTTTGTTGGGCATCATTTCTGATCCTTTTGGCGAAAAGGAAGTGGAAATAAAAGCGTCATATCCCGGTCTAATTGTCGGGCGAACCAACTTGCCAGTGGTAAATGAAGGCGACGGATTGTTCCATATCGCCAAGATAACACACTCTGACGAATTGGCCGAAGTCGCTCTGGGCCACTTGCATTCGCAAATGGAAACAGAAGCCGAAGCGCTATTCGACGAAGACGAAATTATTTAGCGTCACGGGATTGGGCGGCAATTGCCGCCCATCTCTATTTCAAGTGGTCTGCATGCCAAGCAATGTGTTCTGGCATAAAGGTGGAAATGAAGAAGTAAGAGTGATCATACCCTTCCTGAATACGGATAGTCGCATCAATTTCAGTGCCCCTGACCGCTTTAGCCAGCGCTTGCGGGCGACAACCCTCTTCCATGAATTGGTCTTTGTCGCCTTGGTCGACAAGAATTGGTGAAAAGCGATTGCCGTCGACAATCAAATCACACGCATCATATTGCCGCCAACCGGCCTCGTCAGTGCCAAGATATTTTTCAAACGATGGTTTGGACCAACTCGCTTCAGACGGGCGACAAATCGGCGCGAAAGCTGAACAGCTTCTGAATGTGTTTGGGTTTTTCAAAGCGATTGTTAATGCGCCATGCCCGCCCATGGAGTGCCCCATTATCGACTGCCGTGACATGTCAGCGTTAAACTTTTCGCCTATCAATTTTGGCAATTCGTCCACCAGATAGTCATACATATTGTAGTGTTTGTTGAACGGCTCCTGAGTGGCGTTCAGGTAAAATCCTGCGCCTTTGCCAAACTGCCAATTGTCCGGCTCGTCCGGCACATCGTCACCACGTGGAGAGGTATCAGGACACACAATAATGATGCCCATTTCAGCCGCCATCTGACGGTATTCGCCCTTATCCGTCACATTGGTATGGTTGCAGGTTAAGCCAGACAAATACCAAATGACGGGACAAGCTTGTGATTCAGCCTGCGGTGGCACAAACACTGCGAAAGTCATTTCGCAATTGCATGCCGAAGAGGCGTACGCATAAACCCCTTGCACGCCGCCATGGGCGCGGGTTTCAGAAACTGTTTGCATCATTTTCCTCTTAGTATTTCACAACGCCGCGAATGCTTTTACCTTGGCGCATCAAATCAAACCCGTCATTGATTTTATCAAGCCCCATCGTGTGGGTAATCATCGGATCGATTTCGATTTTACCGTCCATGTACCAATCAACGATTTTTGGCACATCAGTGCGCCCTTTTGCGCCACCAAATGCAGTGCCGCGCCAGTTGCGTCCTGTCACCAGTTGGAAAGGACGTGTTGCGATTTCTTGGCCTGCACCCGCCACACCAATGATGATCGATGTGCCCCACCCTTTGTGGCAGCACTCCAGCGCTTGGCGCATCACATTTACATTGCCAATACACTCGAACGAGTAATCAGCGCCCCCCTTCGTCAGATCGACGATATAAGGCACCAGGTCGCCCTCAACTTCGTTCGGGTTGACGAAGTGGGTCATGCCGAAACGTTCGCCCCATGCCTTACGGTCAGGGTTTAGATCGACCCCAACGATCATGTTGGCACCGGCAAGCCGAGCGCCTTGGATAACGTTAAGCCCGATTCCGCCCAAGCCAAACACCACGACATTGTCGCCGGGTTGAACTTTTGCGGTGTTGATCACCGCGCCAATGCCGGTGGTTACACCGCACCCGATATAGCAAATGCTTTCAAACGGCGCATCTTCGCGCACTTTAGCCAGCGCAATTTCAGGCACAACTGTATGGTTGGCGAACGTTGACGTGCCCATATAGTGAAAAGCGGGTTCGCCTTTGATTGAGAAGCGCGACGTGCCATCCGGCATCAATCCTTGGCCTTGCGTCGTGCGAATTTTTTGGCACAGATTCGTCTTGCCCGACGTGCAATAGTCGCATTCACGGCATTCTGGCGTATAGAGCGGAATAACATGGTCGCCTTTTTTAAGGCTAGTCACACCCGGGCCGATATCGACCACAACGCCAGCGCCTTCGTGGCCCAAAATGGCTGGAAAGATACCCTCCGGGTCCGCGCCGGACAGCGTAAATTCGTCCGTATGGCAAATGCCTGTTGCGCGGATTTCAACCAACACTTCGCCCTCTTTTGGGCCTTCAAGGTCCACATCGCAAATTTCAAGCGGTTTGCCTGCTTCAAATGCAACTGCTGCTCTGGTTTTCATCGGTTTCCTCCCAACAAGAATTCAAACTATGTTTGGTGCCCTATGGCACGTAAGAATCTGCTATTTGAAATCATGCTAGCAATGTGCGTAGCAGATCAACAGCACTGTTTTTGTGATGATTGGGATTTTGGTTTGATGGAAGGCTTGAATGTCCACTGAAATAAAGGCAAGGGCCATCTTTAGGCAAGTTGAATGTTTGATCTCAATGCACAAGTCCGGTGCGTTGGGGGGTGAACACATGCCCGAAGATGTCCACCCGAAATTGCCTGCCGATAGCGCGGAATTGCTGCATTATTTCACCCTTGGCATGTGCTTGAATTATCAACGCGACGCCTATGCTCTTTGGCAAGCTTGTACAAAAACGTTCAACGACAGTGTTCACAAGTGGGTTTTTGATCCAAAGCTGGCGGCATCTGCATCAACTGACACGCTGCGCCAAGCATTGCTGCACTACAAAGTTGCTTTACAGCCCAACCGCCATGTTCAGAACTGGCAACGGGTCGCCGCCGGTATCGTGAAACATAGCAACGCAGATATACGCCAGCTTTTAGAGCGCGAAGACTATGATATCGACAAAATCCGCACCTTTATCCAAACGCACAAAAGTAATTTTCCTTATTTAGCGGGTCCAAAAATCTGTAACTATTGGTTATATGTGTTGTTGCAATATACGTCATTGCCGTTGCAAAATAAGGCAGCGCTTTCGGTTGCGCCGGACAGGCATGTTATCAATGCGAGTTTGAAACTTGGATTGATTTCTGCGTCCCAATTTGAGCAAAATGATGTTGCTGATATTACCGCCAAATCATGGGAACTATCGCTGCAAGGATCGGGCCTTAACCCCATAGATATTCACACCCCATTGTGGCTTTGGAGCCGTTCTGGCTTTATTGAAATGACAGGTAAAATATGAGTTTAACGATTGAAACCATTGGCGAAATTGACAACAAGCCGTTCAAACGCGCCGTACTTAAAAGCGAACAAGCACAAGTTACAATCCTCTCGTTAGGTGGGATCACCCAAAGTTGGATCATTCCCGGTCCAACCGGTCCTTTGGACGTGGTTTTGGGCTATGATGATCCAAATGACTATTTAGATAACCCGGACTATTTTGGCACAACGGTGGGGCGGGTTGCCAACCGGATTAGCGGTGCGCAATTCGAACTTGACGGGAACGTCTATAAGCTCAGCGAAAACGGACCCGGCATGATGCTGCACGGCGGCGCTAAGGGGCTTTCGAAGCGCAATTGGGATTTGGAAGAAGCGGACGAGAACACTGTTCGCCTCACCTATTCTTCTCCCCATTTGGAGGAAGGATTTCCCGGCAATGTCGAGTTTGAAATGCTGATCAGCCTTAACAACGCAAAATTGAGTTACGACATTAAAGCGCGACCAGACCGACCAACCCCGATTAATTTTGCCCAACACAATTACTACAACTTGCTGGGAGATGGCTCGAACCGCGACCATCAACTCCAAGTGTTGGCCGATCAATATACACCGCTTGGCGATGACCTTTTGCCCACGGGCGAGATCAAATCTGTCAAAGGCACGCGCTTTGATTTTCGCAATGCCAAGACGTTGATTGACGCTGATCCCGAACAACTTGGCGTTGACCTTGCATATGTTCTGCCCGCAGATCGCGACCATGATGAAGCGATTGCACATGTTTGTGCCCCAAATGGCGTAAAGCTAAAAATATGGTCAGACCAGCCTTGCTTACAAACATATAGTGGCAACAATCAAAGCGTGTTGAGTAGCGGCAAAAGAGCAAGAAAATTCGGACTGCTATCTGCGATTTGTCTTGAGCCACAAAAACACTCCAACGCGGTAAATACGCCAGCATTTCCAAGCATTATTTGCACACCTGAAAAACCATATTCCTATCAGACGAGTGTTGAGATATCAGCGGATGGTACGTAGCCAGAACAAAACTGGCGCGGTGTGCAGTTTTTGCTGACCGCGCCTTGATAATCTTAATCACTAACGCGCACAAAATGCCCGCGCACATCGGCCACACACATGGTTGAACCACCGGCCATTTTTGCCAATGCTTCTGCTAAGTTCATTTGCACATTAGCCCACACCGCCACTTTGGTGGGTGATAAAGCGTTCATCCCATAACGCACTTTAACGGCAATGCCCGCTTGACGCGCTTGTTCGCCGCCAAATTCGTAAATCTCCGAGATATACCCCCTGTTCCCTACACGTTTCCAGCTATGCACGCCAAGTTCGGACGAAAAATCGGTTGGATGATAGGGGCTGGAAAAGACAACGCTGTTGCTAAACGATTGGCCGATGCTTTGGCTTGCCATATTATCAAGTCCGGGAGGGCAGCCCGTGACTTTTTGGTCTGTCATCTCAGATTTCCAGGTGCCATTTTTAAGCGTAATTTGATTATCGGAGACGCCTTCAAACAAGTCGAGTGGCATTGTTTCAGGCAAGTCAGCAATATCAATTGGCAACACTTTGCGCATTTCATCAATCGTTACCAACCGTTCCGCATCAGTCATTGGCCGGATGATATCGACATTGCCATCCCCACCCAATTGACGGTCAATATCCTCCAGCGCCCCTGTAGCAATGCGGGCTGGTTTGCCTTTTTCTAAAATAATCGCAGTCGGTTTTGCCCCACCCTCAAGGGTAAATGCCGGGTCGATGGCCAAAATGGCCTGTTCAAACGAGACAGGTTTTTGTTCAAATTTTGGCTGACCCTGTGCATCAATCGTTACGATAATTGCATCGCCATCTGCGGCTAGGGCCGTGGAACTGGAAAGTGCAAAAACGGTCGCTAGGAAGATTTTTCTCACTGGTTGTCCTCATCTATGCGGGTCAAAATTTCCTCAATGTCATCGGTCGAAAGCTTGCGATATCCGATCGGGATTTCCCTCAAGCTTGTCGCGATGATTTCAAATTGTGCGCGTTCGTCGCCAATGGCATTTTCATTGCGACACAACTCGCCGCGCGGCACTGCAATGCAAGGCCCGCTTTTGGCGTCCCACATGCGTTGATTTAGGGCGACAATGAACGGATTGGGATCATCTGACCGTTTTACCAAAACCAATGTGGGGTGCGTTGCAACGGTTCCACCGGCGGTGGTGTAAAAATAGGGTTCTTCAGCCGACCAGCCTTTGGCCATGCTCCAATTTAGCTGCACACGCGGGTCCGAAAAACCGCATATCGCTTGTTCAACGCAATTATATTTGAAGTCAAACGAAGCCACGCTACCCGCTTGTTCTTGCGCCGCAGCTTGTTCTTGAGCAAGTTCCTCTTCGCTCATCATTGTGGATGGGTCTTCACCGCCAGAAGCATCCTCGCCCCCGCCCATTTCTATGGGCGCCACCGCGTCGTCATCATCTTCGCCAATGGTGTTTGCGCTCTCAGGTAAAAGTTGCACACCGCCCAAATAATAGGTCGCCTGATAGTCTCGATTGACCTCCAAAATATAGTCACCGGGCGGCAAGTCAGCAGGCAACGCGAATGGTTGTCCTTTTTCCGCATAAATTGAAGTCACCTCTTCTTCTGCCATGTTGCGGATAACAATCATGTCTCCTGCGCGACCACCGTCCGAAAGTTGAAGCATCGGCGCACCCGGGGTCACCGGACCTAACTCGATAATATGCAAATCGACTGGCGCCAGAGTGAACTCCAGTCGCACAACCTCTTGCCTCAAACTATAGGCATCTGCCACATAAAGCGCGTCATATTCACCGGGATCAAGCACGGCCAACATGGCCACTTCGGCCTGCGCCTCGGCTGACAATAATTCGTCCTCATCTTTGCCCCCGCGCGGCACAATCCGGATGCGATCATCAGACCCAATGTTGGCAAGCCCAACTTTAAAGCGTATATCCTCGCCCACTCTAGGGGTGCCCAATAGCGCCAGTTCAGCATTTACCTCGGGCCGTTTGGCCCAAATTGTAAACTCAGTTTGCCCACCGCGTTCAACCTTAACCGATGCTTCCCCTTGCGCTTGGCCGGTGCCAACATCAAAAGACACGCCAACTTGGTATTCCCCTTCAGCAAGATCAAATTTCGCATTGGTGATTTCGGTCTCTTGTGTTCGGGTCTGCCCGTCCAAACTGTTGAACACCCACACGGTTCGTCCATATTGAGAAATTTCATCGCCTTCCAAAATGGCGGATAGCGAAATTGTTCGCTTAATCGGCCCATCGCTAATCTTGTCCGCGTCCAATTGGGTCACGTCCGTTAAAGCCTTGGTCAGACCTTCAGCATCAGAAACATCAAAATACTTGCCACCAGTATTTGCCGCCAAACACTCCAGTTGTGCTTTATCTTCAGGTGCAGCTACATCAAAGCCCACCACATGAGCGGTGAAATCCACCCCTAAACGTTCCAGCTCCTGCCCAACAGCACAGGGATCAAGTTGGCAGGTTTCTTTGCCATCAGAGAGCAAAATCACGGTCGCCCGCTCTTCGGTAAACCGCAACTGCTCTGCCGCCATTTTTACCGCCGCAGAAAGCGGCGTTTTCCCTTTTGGTACAAGTTCTTGCACCAGTTTACCAAGGTTTAGCGAGGCACCGGGTGCTGGCGTCGAAATCAACTCAATATCGCTGCAATCGCCTTTGCGGCGATGGCCATAGGCAATAAGACCAGCATTGACCGACTGGGCGTCCCATCGGCCAGAAAGATCGTTGAACACCTCCCGTGCCAACTCAATCTTTGTGAGTCCCTCAATCTGCCCCCACATGGAACCAGAGGCATCAAAAACCACCATTATATCGGTTCTCTCTTGTCCGGTGGCTATTCCGGAGCCCAGCAGAAAGGACATCACTATCGGAACAAAAACCTTGGATAAGAATTTGAAATTTCGCACGAATAAGCACCCCGCTTGACCCAGAAACTGAGGCGAAATATGCTTCGGCGCGAGGCAACGAACAAGCTATGGATTTCCTTAGGGGCACACCAAAGCCTGGTTGACCGGTCTAAACTTGAAGGTCATGCATGTGTTAAACCAATTGGCTTGTGAATTTATTGAAGGTCTACAAGCCCAGAGCTCTCAATCTCAAATCTGGGCGCATAGCGCGAAATTTTTTGCGCAGTTTGGTTTTGAGGGGATCGTCTATCTGGATCAAAAGGGCGACGATGTTAATTTCATGTCCAGCTTGCCTGATTATTGGGTAGAGCATTATCGCGATCAAAACTACCACCTTATCGATCCGTTTGTTCCCGTTTGCTGCGCGCAGTTTGAAACCATTTTGACCGGGGTCACATTTATGGATCGCCATAAAAGCATGACCTCTGCTCAGAGAAACTTTGTGCGCGAGGCAGGCGAAACAGGATTTATCTCTGGCTTTTCAGTTCCTTTTCGCAAAATTGGCAAGGAAGGTGCTGGGGGCTGGAATTTCTTATCTGACAAGTCTGGTGGCGACACTATTGCGCTTCACAATCAACACGGTTCAACAATAGAACTGGCCAGCTTTTGTGCGCACCAAGCCATAAGTCGAGCCAAAAAATCAGCTGATCATTCACAGCTTAGTCCGCGCGAAATCGAGACGTTGCAATGGCTCAGCAAAGGCCTGCGCTCCCAACAAATTGCTCATAAAATGAATGTGAAACAGGTGACCATTGAGTTTCATTTTCGCAATGCCCGTCAAAAACTTGGCGCCGCGACCCGCGAGCAAGCTCTAGCCATCGCGTTGGCTCAAAATCTCATTCAGCCATAAAGCGCCTGGTCTGTTGTAGCTCTCCATTCCAAACCAACACCACCATGTTTCGCAAACAAAAAAGCCCTAGCAGAGCTAGGGCTTTTGCCAAAATACACAATTCGGTTTGTTAAGCAGGCATGCCTTTTTCGACAAGTTTCACCATGTACGAACAACCGGTCGGGATGATCTCGTCGTTAAAGTCATAATCAGGGTGATGCACCCCGGCGGTGTCGCCCTGCCCTAAAAAGATATATGCGCCTGGACGTGCGTTGAGCATGAAGGAGAAATCTTCTGCCCCCATTACCGGATCGGTATCGTTTACAACGCGGTCTTCACCAACAATTTCCTTGGCGACTTCCACCGCAAAATCGGTTTGGGCGGCGTGGTTGATCGTCACTGGGTATTCTCTGTTATATTGAACAGAAATCTCCGCGCCGTGCATTTCACCAATGGACTTACAAATTTGCTTGATCCGCTCTTCAGCAATATCGCGAATTTCTTCGTCCAGTGTGCGCACAGTGCCGGAAAGTTTTGCAGTCTGAGGAATAACGTTGTCCGTATCGCCACCATGGAATGTGGTGACGGATACCACAACGGATTTGAGAGGATCAGTGTTGCGCGAAGCAATTTTTTGGAATGCCTGCACCAAATCAGTGCCAATAATAATCGGGTCAATGCCAGAATGTGGACGCGCGGCATGCGCCCCTTTGCCTACAATATCGATATAGAATGTATCAGCAGCGGCCATCAATGGACCCGTACGTGTCGCAATGTGGCCTACTTCACGTCCTGGTGCGTTGTGAAGCCCATAGACTTCATCGACATTGAAACGATCCATCATACCGTCTTGGACCATTTCATTGCCGCCACCGCCGCCTTCTTCAGCCGGCTGGAAAATCATGATGGCCGTGCCGTCGAAATTGCGCGTCTCGGCCAGATATTTAGCTGCACCCAACAGAATAGTCGTGTGCCCATCATGGCCGCAAGCGTGCATAACGCCGGGATTGGTCGATTTATAGTCGTGTGGTTGTGCCTCTTCAATCGGCAACGCATCCATGTCGGCGCGCAAGCCGATGGTTTTGCCAGATTTGTTTGTTTTGCCTTTTATCACCGCAACAACGCCAGTGCGCCCAATGCCCGTCACAACTTCATCAACACCAAATTCCTTGAGCTTTTCAGCCACCAACGCTGCGGTGCGGTGTTCGTTAAAACCAAGCTCCGGATGGGCGTGGATATCTTGGCGGATCTCTGTCAGTTCATCATGAAATTCAGCAATACGATTGATAATAGGCATCTTCGTTCCCTAAATGTCGGGCACCCTAATTGGTGCAACCAATTTTAAAGCCATTCGATCACGACTTTTTTGTGAATGCAATTGCTTAAATTGCATCAAGTTATGCGCGATCACGCAATGTTGCCTTGAAGCGGGTGGCAACAGCCACTAGATGGGTAAGATGCGATTTACGATAAGTTTAGGCGAATCATAAACTGTTCGATTAAAAGTACATTGTGCCTTAGATTGGGCACCTTAAACTAAGCATGACCAGGGTTCTTAGACAAAGACCCAAAGCTGATTACAGGATGAAGAGACATGGCTGAAGAAAAAGATAAACCGAAAGACGAACAAGACAACGCATCGGTCGAAAAATTGCTTTTCAAAAGCCGTAACGTGCTGATCACTGGCGAGATCAATGATAAAATAGCACGCGAAGCGACCGCACGCCTGCTTGCATTGGCCGAAGATGGCGATGACCCGATTAATGTCTTTGTATCGTCACCAGGCGGCCATGTTGAAAGTGGCGACATGGTGCATGACATTATCAAGTTCATCAAACCAACAGTTCGCACCATCGGTTCTGGCTGGGTTGCAAGCGCTGGCGCATTGATCTTTATCGGTGCAAAAAAAGAAAATCGACTTTGCTTGCCCAACACGCGCTTTTTGATGCACCAACCTGCTGGTGGCGTTGGCGGACAAGTTTCCGACATTCAAATTCAGGCCGAACAAATCAAGCAAATGCGTCGCCGGTTTGAAGAATTGTTTGCTTTGGCAACAGGCAAAACGCCTGAAGAAATCGAAAAAGATACTAAGCGCGATTTCTGGCTGAACACTGACGAAGCTTTGGCTTATGGCCTTTTAGGCAAAGTCATTAAAAGTGCAGCAGAATTGACGTAATACATTGATCAAACTTTGAATTAAAACGCGCCCATGTGGCGCGTTTTTTGTTTTGGGGCGTAAGAAATGAACAATCCGCCACGCTCATATCCCCTAACGTTTGGTCAGCTTTTCAATTTCCGCACCAGAAATTGACTTTCCCAACAACGAAAATTCACCATTGTTGAACATGGCATTTGCAGCATCATGAATTGCACGATGGGTAACCCGCGCTAGACTTGAACCTAAGCTGATCCGCGCAACGCCTGCGTTGGCATAATCTTTAACGGTGTTTTGTGTAAACGGTCCGGCGCAAATCGCATTGACTGGCCCGTCCACTTCCCGGCAGATGCGGGCAACATCGTCCATTGTGCCCGGCATTGGGGCAAACAATACGCCAGCACCAGCTTTTCGGAATGCTTGCAAACGTCTTATTGCTTCATCCAAACTATATTTGCCGTGCATCACGCCATCTGCGCGCGCTGTTAGCACGAAATCATAGGGCAGCGCCTTCGCCGCCTCGGCTGCGGCCTCGATCCGTTCAACAGCCTGTTCAAACCCATATGGCTCAGCTGTTGGCAAATCCATATCTTCAATCCCACAACCAGCAATTCCAATTTTTCCCGACGCCTGAATGGTTTGCACCACATCTTCAAGCGTTGGGCCAAAACCGTTTTCAAAATCACCATTCAATGGCACAGCAACTGCTGAATTTAGTTCGTCGGCATGGCTTAGGGCATCATCGCGCGAAATCTCGCCCAAATCGCCAACACCTTTAACGAATGCCAGAGCGGCGGACGATGTTGCCACGGCCTGTGCGCCCATCGCCTCCAACATACGCGCGGAGCCAATGTCCCACGCATTTGCCAGTATGAACGGGTTTCCGGGTTGGTGCAGTTTTGCAAATGCAGATGGGTGCGTCATTTCATTCTCCAAAGATAATTAGGTCAACATCATTGACCCAATACTATCATATGGAAGGTTTCGCACAATCGAAGATCAGGCGTTTGTCGCAAAATCTTGCCAATTGAGGTTTTCCAATCCCTCGCGAAAGGTAAAACGGGCATATTCGCGTGGGGAAATATCTAAGAATTACCAAGAATTAATCCGAATGGCGGTATTGTTTTCTCGTCCACGCGATTTGCGTCGGCAGACCAACGCGCCGCAAGAATAAGGGCAATCACTCCATGGGCATACGGCAACAACTCGCATCAAAGTCCGTAATCCTTTTCGCCATTCGAATTGCAGGCGCTGGCACAATATTTTTGGTGCAAGCCGCCATTGCCCGTTTTTGGGGAACCGGATCGCTTGGCGAATATTTGGTGGCCATCGCCACCATCAACTTGTTGGCGATCACATTGCCTTTGGGCTTACAAACTGTGGGTTCCTACTTCGCAGCTGAATATGCCGCTAAGAATGATGGCGCAAGCCTTATTCGATTTGCCAAACTCGCCTACGGCTTGACCCTTTTTCCGGGGATATTGATCACCATCATTGGCTGCATGTTGGTGCCAAACCTTGGCGAAATCGGGAAAACGATGTCCATGCTGTGGGTACCGATTAGTTTGATGTCCGTCGGGGCGGCGGTTTATTACATCAATGCTGGGATATTGGTGGGGCTGAAACGACCATTTGCTGGACTGTTGGTCGATACAACTTTTCGCCCTTTGATTGTGGTTGGCGCTCTAATTGCCAGTTATTTTATCGCTGCGCCAGATGATCGCGTTTTGATGCTTTTGTGGATATTGGCCAGCTTTTATTGCTTGGTGATCGCAATCCAACTGTTGGTGACAGTCAAAGCATTGCTCAATCTCCCCCAAACGGCGACGCAGACCGAACCACAGTTTAAACGCTGGTTTTATTTCGCCCTCCCCTGGATCATCATTACCTTGTCGACCGACTTTTTCTTTGATGCAGACCTTTTGATGCTCACGGCATTTTTGCCCAAGGATCAAATTGCTGTTTTTGGGGTATGCACACGCATTTTCGTTTTGGCCTCGTTTGGCATCAGTGCGGTTTATGCCGTCACCATGCCCAACATTATGGAGCGTGTTTCAGCCAACAACCAAGATGGGTTGGATAAAGTCATACTAGATTCAAATTTGGTCGCGACTGGGCTGGCCATTATTTTGGCGCTCGGCGTCGCCATTGCGAGCCCCTTGGTTTTGATGCTGTTCGGCAAGGACTTTTCGGGTGGCTATTGGCCCCTCCTCATCCTATGCGTTAGTTTGGTGGTGCGCGCTGTTTTCGGCCCCGGCCCGCTCATATTGTCATCGAAAAATCGACCCTATGCGGTGCTACCCTCTGTTGCGCTTGGCCTTGGTATGTTGCTGATTGCAAATATTGTGTTGGTGCCAAGTTTGGGGCTCACTGGGGCGGCAATTGGTGCTGTCATGTCCTATTTAGTTGGATCATTTATGGTCTGGCGAACCACAAAAAAACTAACAGATATAGATGTTTCAATTTTCCCAGTGGTTGGACGGATTTTGGGAAGAAGCTCCACAAATACTTAGAGAGAAATTGCAATGCTTGATCAAAACGACAGACCAACACCGTGGACAATCCTTGAAAGCAAAACACGGGTCAAAGACAAGTGGATTAATCTTAGAACCGATAAATGTCAGGCCACCAATGGCGACATAGTCGAGCCCTATCATGTGCTCGAATACGGCAATTGGGTGAACGTGGTTCCGTTTTGTGCTGACAGTATGGAGCTGATCTTGGTTGATGAATATCGACATGGCATCGGCATGCCTGTGCTCGGACTTTGCGGCGGTGCTGTAGATAAGGAAGATGGCACAGACCCTCAAATTGCAGCAGAAGCAGCCGCGATAAGGGAAATGCGTGAGGAAACGGGCCACCAGGTTTCGCTCGCCGCCTGTGTACTCAAATCCATGCCCAACCCTGCTTTACAAAACAATTGGGTTTATTGCTTTGTCGCATTTGATGCCCAAAACGTTGGGGCTCCATCCTTTGATGAAGGGCATGGTGAGTTTTGCGTAACCGTAAAGCGCAACTTGATTGACGTTCTCACTCAAATTTCCAGTGGCGAACTGCAAATGCCAGCGATGCATGTGGCCGCGCTTTGGTCTGCGGCACAATTTATCCTGAAGTCCGACACGCTGCCGCAATCAGCGGTGCCTTTGCGCGATGACCTTAAGCGTTATTTACTGGGTTAGAAATAGGCGAGCGGGCTAACACCAATTGCGAATTCATGGGCGAAAAGCAAAACGAAGAATGCCAAGACACCCGCAACAATCTCAGCAATCAACTTGAAGCTCATCGCACGTTTTATCCGCGCCGGTAGCGGTCCAGTTGTGAGCGATGAAAACTTGGCAAAGGCTTCAGGGCTGAGTTTGTTGCGCGCGCGTTTTTCAACGG
The DNA here is from genome assembly GCF_051251695.1 of Maritalea sp. Classification (NCBI taxonomy): domain Bacteria; kingdom Pseudomonadati; phylum Pseudomonadota; class Alphaproteobacteria; order Hyphomicrobiales; family Devosiaceae; genus Maritalea; species Maritalea sp. The sequence continues at coordinate 72,478 of NZ_JBPOEU010000010.1, forward strand.
CTCTCATGCCGATAAAACTAAACGCCAACATGCCGCCAAATAGGATCAGCCCAATCACATCTCCATTGACCAACAGATGGGCCAACGACCAGAGCAAAAACGTCAATACAATTGGGTGACGGACCAACGCCAGAATGCCGGGGCTATCTATATCAGTCTCGCCGCCGCGAAATGCAATTGAAAGCGAATTCGCTCGGGTTACAGCGCTTGCAAATAAAATGCACGAAACCAACATGATCAATATAGCGAGCGCAACCGTAAATTGGGTCGTGGGCCAAAGCCCGATATAGGGCGCGTTTTGGGCAGCAATAATCAGCCAAACGAGCAGACCGATGGACGCAATTGAATATGCGGCCATGTAAATTTTACGGCCAAATCTATCCATACCCCAATCCCGAAAACCAGTGGCGCGTGGCAATGTGTGCGCACCAAGAAATGCAGCAAGTGCGGTAATAAAGTTGATCATGATTCATCCATTGACTATTTTGTTCATTTGCAGCGGATGCACGGTCTGGGTCAATGCGGCATTTCACCTTTTAAATTTAGCTGCTATAAAGATGACAATTGCAGTAAGGATTCATCTATGCGCCTAACCAAACAATCCAATTATGCCATTCGCATTTTGATGTATTGCGCCAGCAATGACGGTTTAAGTCGCATTGGGGAAATCGCCTCATTTTATGATATTTCAGAAACCTTCCTGTTTAAAATTCTTCAAATTTTGAACCATTCTGGGTTCGTGCAAACTGTGCGTGGCCGCCATGGTGGTATCAAACTCAAACGCCCGGCAGCTGACATAAAATTGGGCGAAGTTGTTCGCGCGACAGAAGACAATTTTGCCCTTGCGGAATGTTTTGAAGGCGGTGGCGATATTTCTTGCCCCCTTACCGGCACATGCGGACTTAACCATGCGCTGCACCGCGCACTGGATGCTTTCCTGTCCGTTTTGGACGAGTATACGATTGAAGATTTGACCGACAATCGCCGGAATATCAACGTCCTGCTGCAATTCGAAAATGCAATTCGCGACGCACCCAAGAAAGTCCAAGCGTAGCTATTTACCAAGTTGGATTTTGTTGTGACAGGTCTTAAACACTCAGTGTTGAACAATTGGCGTGGGGTGCTGCTTTGCGGTGCAATCGCTGTCGTCGCGATATTTCTGGCGTCAAATTATGGCGCACCGGTCATGGTGTTCGCGCTATTGTTGGGCATCGCGTTCAACTTTGTTTCACCTACGGGCAACATAATCGGCGGTGTCAATTTTGCTTCCAGCACATTGCTCAAAATAGGCGTCGCCCTATTGGGTGCACGCATCACCCTATCTGACGTATTGGCCCTCGGCCCTGTTCCTCTTATCGTCGTGATTGTTTGCCTTTTCAGCACCATTGGGGTGGGTGTTCTCGTCTCAACTTTATTCGGGCGCAACAAGGCGTTTGGATTATTAACGGGGGGCGCTGTGGGCATTTGCGGCGCGTCGGCCGCTCTGGCACTTACCTCCATCTTGCCCAAAGGCAAAGATGGTATTGGCGAGCAAGATACGATCTTCACCGTCATCGCCGTCACCACGCTTAGCACGGTCGCCATGGTCTTTTACCCGCTGATCATCGCCTATTGGGGCATTGAAGACCAAGCCGCAGGCGTATTTTTGGGCGCCACTATCCATGATGTGGCCCAAGTCGTGGGCGCGGGTTACTCCATTTCAGAAAGTGTGGGGGACGTATCAACCATCGTCAAATTGTTCCGCGTGGCCATGTTGGTGCCCGTCATCGCTGCCATCAGTTTTTTCGTTTTTAGCAGTGCGACCGGAGAACCTTCCGTGCGAAAACAGTTCCCGATGTTTCTCGCATGGTTCGTATTACTCGCCGCGCTGAACTCGGTGGGTTGGATCCCTCAATCTGTGGGGTCTGTTTTGGGCGAATTGTCCAAACTCGCGCTTGTGATGGCAATCGCCGGGTTAGGTGTCAAAACCTCGCTGAAAAAGCTGATTGAGGTGGGTCCCGTTTCCATGGCCATCGTGGTTATCGAAACCATCTGGATCGCCTTGATCGCAATTGTTGGATTGCAGTTTATTGGGTAATTGAAGTTGAAATGCCTCAAGGGTTTGGCTATCCACCGATCACCCTACCCCCATTCGTCACCCTCGTGCTCGACACGAGGGTCCATTCTGAGACTGCAATTACGTCCAGATACCAAGTCACTCACTTCGCTGCAAACGCTTCATGGATACTCGGGTCAAGTCCGGGACGGCCAAGAAATATAAAAAGAACCTCTAACCCTGCCGCCCCGGACTTGATCCGGGGCCACGCTACAATTGTGCAAACCTCAATCAGTCTTGCATCGGCCACGTATCGCTCAACCGATAACCTTCCGGCCACGGGTCGGAAGGGTCGAGCATATGCTGGTGCGTTCCGGTAATCCACGCGCGGCCATTGATGCGCGGTAAAATCGCGTCGCGGTCTCCGCAAGTTGTCACCTCACCAATATCGCAATTGAACTTTGAGCCGGTGATCGAGGTCGCAATGTATTTATCATCTCGCTTCATTTCGCCTTTAGCGAACATCAGCGCCATGCGGGCAGAACAGCCGGTGCCAGTCGGCGAACGATCAATTTTTCCCGGTCGTATAGCGACAGCATTTGCGCCGGTTAGCGTGTCGACATCGCGGCTGATTTTGCCCATGAATTGGCAAAACGAGATGTGATCCCAATCTGGATTTTCAGGATGAGTGAACCCCAATTGGTCATTCGCTGCCGCCGTGATGCGCATACCTAATTCAGCAATTTTGCGCGCATTTTCTGGTTTTATTTCAACGCCCAAAGCCTGGGCATCCACCATCACGAAACTATCGCCACCATAGGCGGTATCAACGATGAGTTCGCCCAACCCGTCGACCTGTAGTGGCACCTGTAATTGATCGACGAAGCTTTTCACGTTAGTGACCGTGATGCTTTGTGCCTTGCCATCTTTGCACTGCGCAACAACTTCAATCAGCCCGCCGGGAGCTTCCAACGTTAGTCTGGTTTCTGGCTCGGTCATGGGCAAAATGCCGCTATCCAATAGCACTGTCGCGACACATATCGAATTGGACCCTGACATAGGTGGCGTATCCGCCGGCTCCATAATGATGAAGCCCATCTGCGCTTTTGGATTTTTCGGCGGAACCAACAAATTGACATGCCGGAACACGCCGCCACGCGGCTCATTCAACATAAAGTTGCGCAAGGTTTCATCTTGCTCAATAAAATTACGTTGCTCCCACAACGTGTCGCCCGGTGGTGGAGCAACGCCGCCAACGATGACGTCACCTACCTCGCCCTCGGCGTGGCAGGACACAACATGAATGATTTTGGTTGACCGCATTATACTACTCGCAATTCAAACTCGGGCTCTCCCAGAACGTCAAAGTCTGGCTCAATGCCCAATCCCGGTGCGTCCGGCGCTGACATAAAGCCGTTCATGCGTTTTGGTGCGCCTTTAGCGAAATCAACAGTGCCGTATGAATTGAAATCCGTCGCGGAAAAAGAGAATTCTTCTGGCGTTGAAGCCGCCAAATGGGCGATTGTTGCCGTCACGATATCGCCGCCCCACGTATCCTCAATAGTCATCGCCAAGCCAGCATTTACGCACATGTCGCGCATCACCCGTGCTTTGGTGAGGCCACCAACTTTGGAAACTTTTAGGTTGATCGCGTCCATTGCGTCGTCGGCCAGCCCCTTGCGCAACATGGCTTCATCGGTGATGTTTTCATCCATAATGAACGGGCGCGCTGTGCGGCGGCGGATCGACAAGCACTCTTCATATGTCATGCAGGGCTGTTCGATATAGACATCCAAATTCGAAACCGCAGCGGTTACACGCGCCGCTTCATGTCGGTTCCAACCGGTGTTGGCATCTGCGACCAGCACTTCACCTTTATCGAGCACTTTGCGCGTCGCATGAATACGGGCAATATCGTCATTCGCATCGCCACCAACTTTGAGCTGGAATTTGGTATATCCCTCTTGGCGATAGCCATCGATCTTTTTGGCCATCACATCTGGAGCTTCTTGGGAAATTGCGCGGTAGAGTGCCACTTTATCCTGCTGCTTACCGCCAAGCAAAGTGTAGACAGGCAAGTCTGTGGCCTTGCCCAGAATGTCCCAACAGGCAATGTCGATTGGCGCTTTGGCATAAGGATGACCACGCAGCCCCTCGTCCATGGCTTTGTTGACCACGTTCAGGTCGCGCGGGTCCAAGCCGATTACATGCTGTGCCAATTCCTGCAATCCGGTGCGGACGCCAAGGGCATAACTGGGCAAATAGGCAGACCCAAGCGGACAACATTCCGCATATCCGGTGATACCAGCATCTGTTTCCAGAGCCAGAACAGTTGAGTCAAAAACTTCAACAAAATTGCCGTTCGACCAATTGTAACGTCCCTCACGCAAAGGCAGATCAATTTGATAAACGCGTAGCGCGGTAATTTTCACGTTGGTTCCTCCCAATGAATGCTTACGGCAGAATGAAGCCATGTTTGAATGGATCACGATCATCAACAAAGATCGTGTTGTAGCCCGTTTTGCGCGCCCATCCGCCAATCGATGGAATAATCGCGTCCAGTTCGCCAACCTTGGTTTCAGCTTCAACGCGACCGTGGAATAATGAGCCGATGATGCTTTCGTGAATGAAGTCGTCGCCAACGTTTAAGTCACCTAATGCTGCCCAATGGGCCATCCGCGCGGAAGTACCGGTGCCGCACGGGGAACGGTCAATCGCCTTGTCACCATAAAACACAGCATTGCGGGCCGAAGCGTGCGGATCACGCGGCGCACCTGTCCACAAGATGTGGCTTAGGCCCCTGATTTCAGGGTGTTCGGGATGGATAAACTCGTATTTCTCATTAAGTGCTTTGCGCAATAAAGGTGACCAACGGATCAAATCAAGCGAGGACAGGTCTTCAATGTCTCTGAAATTATCTTGCGGTTCGACAATCGCATAAAAATTACCGCCATAGGCGACATCAACGCTTATTTCGCCTAATCCCGGAACATCCGCAGCAACCCGCGTCGCGTGCAGATAGCTTGGCACATTGGTGATGCGCACTTCTTCGACATATCCATCGATCATTGAATATTCAGCTTTTATGCGCCCCGCCGGAGCATCAAGGTAGAGCACGCCCGGCTCCTTAGGCGTCACCAAGCCTTCTTCGATCGCCATTGTCACCGTACCAATGGTGCCGTGGCCACACATGGGCAGACAGCCCGACGTTTCAATAAACAGGATAGCCGCATCACAATCGTCACGGGTCGGTGGATAAAGAATTGAGCCCGACATCACATCATGGCCGCGCGGTTCAAACATCAGCGCCGTTCGCACCCAGTCATATTCGGCCAAAAAGTGCGCACGCTTTTCCAGCATGTTCGCGCCCTTAAGGTCAGGTCCGCCACCTGCCACAAGTCGCACAGGGTTGCCACATGTATGTCCGTCAATACAAAAAAAGCTATGTTTCGCCATGCTGCGTGCCTTTCTAAAAGCGAGATGGGTTGAAGGGGTTCATGTTGATTTTTGGCGCACGTCCTGCCACCAAATCTGCCACCAGTTTAGCCGTGGCTAAACTCTGGGTCAGCCCCAAATGTCCGTGCCCAAACGCATAAGTGATTTTATCTGTTGCCGACGCGTGGCCAATCGCTGGCAATGAGTCGGGCAGCGAGGGGCGAAAACCCATCCATTGCGTGCCGTTTTCTGTGCCTAATTCGGGCAAAAACCGTTTAGCTTTTTGCAGCATAATCTCGGCGCGTTTGTAGTTTGGTTCCGCTTCCAGCCCGGCAAATTCAACCGCACCGCCAACGCGAATGCCTGTGGAAAGCGGAGTCATAACAAAGCCATGGCTGCCAAAGATCAATTGCCGCTTGAGGTCAAATGCCCCCACTGGCAGTGTCGTGTTGTACCCGCGCTCCGTTTCCAACGGTATTTTGTCGCCCAGCTTTTCGGTCAAGCGATGGGACCATGCGCCAGCGGCGATAATGATATTGTTCGCGTTCAGCTTCCGGCCATCTGCGAGCGTGATTGCTCCAGACGCGTTGATGTCTGAAACTTCGTTTTCAATCAGACCACCACCATTTGCGCGCACCATATCCCAAATCGACATAGCCCATTCAAATGGATTGTCCACCGTTTGCCATGTGGGCAGAAATGTTGCGCTTTTGATGTGCGAAGACAGCCCGGGCTGTAACTCTAAGAGTTCTTCACCCTCAACGTGGCGAAAGGGTATGCCGTGTTTTTTGCGCTCAGCATTGTTTTCAATATTAGCTTTAACGTCTGCGTCATTTTCGTAAAGGTGCAGCGCACCGTCCGAGCGGATTTGACTGCCCATTTTGGGCAGTTGCGCAAATTTGGCGATTTCGGCACATGACAAAGTCATCAGGTCGGCTTGGGCTTCCACCGAGCGTTTAAATTGGTCCGGCCAACTGGCACGGAAGAACCGCATCAAGAAGGGGGCAATTGTTGGCAAGTAGCTGGGGCGAATGGTCAACGGTCCCAAGGGATCGGCCAACCACTTTGGTGCTTTGAGCAACATGCCGGGCGACGCCATGGGCAAAAGGTCTGTCACCGCGAACGCTGCTGCATTGCCAAAACTTGCTTCTTGGGCGATGCCTTTACGGTCAACCAAAGTGACGCGTCGGCCTTCTTGCTGCAAATAATGGGCGATTGAAAGGCCGATAATGCCGGCCCCGACAATAAACACATCATGTTGCTGGTCAGCTTTTGACATTGGCGCACCCAATCGAAGAGAAAAGACACCCGGCGACAAACCGCCGGGTGCGGGGTTGGTTAGGGTTGTGTGTAAGCCGTTTTAACACTGGTATAGAATTCAGCCGCATAGCTGCCTTGCTCGCGCGAACCAAAACTAGACCCCTTCGTGCCACCAAATGGCACATGATAATCAACGCCTGCCGTTGGCAGATTGACCATCACCATGCCCGCTTGCGCATTGGCTTTGAAGTGGCTTGAATACTTGAGCGAGGTGGTGCAAATACCAGACGACAGGCCAAACTCGGTGTCGTTCGCGACCGCCAGAGCTTCATCATAGTCTTTGACTTTGATCACACTTGCGACAGGGCCAAACACTTCTTCTTGGTTGATACGCATACCGTTTGTCGTTTGTGTCACCAAAGCTGGTGCCATATAAAAACCTTCAGTGTCACGGTTCAGCCGCTGACCGCCAAATACCTTGCCACCTTCTTTTGCGGCAACGTCCACATAGTCTAGATCTTGCTGGAGTTGGCTCTCATCGACCACGGGGCCAATTTGTGTATCTGAGCGCAGCGCGTGACCAACATTTAGGTTAGACAAACGTTCCTCAACAGCGCTCACGAATTTATCGTGAATGCCTTGTGTCACAACCAAACGCGACGATGCAGTACACCGCTGACCGGTTGAGAAAAACGCCCCGTTGACGCAAGCATCAACTGCGATATCCAGGTCAGCATCGTCCAATACAACCATGGGGTTTTTGCCACCCATTTCCAGTTGTACCTTTTTAAGCAACTTGCCGCATTCCGCAGCAATGCCCTTCCCTGTGGGAACAGAGCCTGTGAAGCTGATGGCGTTGATTTTGTTTGATCCAATAAGCTTGGGCCCAACTTTGGAGCCGCGACCAAACACGAGATTAAACACGCCTTCTGGCAGACCAGAACGTGAAATAATATCGGCCAACGCATAGGCACAACCCGGCACCAATTCAGCTGGCTTAAGCACAACGGCATTACCGTAGGCCAATGCAGGCGCGATTTTCCAAGCTGGAATGGCAATTGGGAAGTTCCAAGGCGTAATCAGCCCAACAACACCAATTGGCGAACGGGTCACATCTATATCAACGCCGGGACGAATAGACGCCAACACGTCGCCTGTTTGGCGCAATGTTTCACCCGCGAAAAACTTAAAGATTTGGCCAGCACGCCCTGCTTCACCAATGCCTTCAGGCAAGGTTTTGCCTTCTTCACGCGATAAAAGTTCGCCCAATTCAGCCTTACGCGCCAAAATTTCAGTGCCGATAAAATCAAGCACATCAAAGCGCTGTTGCGGCGTTGAAGCGGCCCATTGCGCTGCGGCTGTATGCGCTGCATCGATTGCGCGGTCCATATCTGCGGCTTCAGAAACAGCAGCATGGCCCAAAATGTCGGACGTATCAGACGGGTTGATATTTGGGGTGCTGGCAGAAGTTTCTTCCCACGCGCCACCAATAAAGCTCTTATATTCCATTTAGTTATTCCACTTTTCGGGCAATTAGATTCAGATTGTTCAAGTTAGGCTGCAAGCGCCAAAACATCAGGCTGCTGGCTCCAGCTTTGATACCATGTCTGGAACAATTTGAATTGGCGCTCCGCATAGTTTCGCTGACTATCTGAGAGTGCATCTGTTTGATTGAAATGCAAAGTGTATTCAGCGTCGCCCTGCAAAACCATCATGTGTTTATAATAGAGCACCAAATCTGCGCCCTCATCAAACGAGGACAAAACTTGCATAGCGGCATCAAGTTCCTGCGCTCTTAGGCGAGCGATCGCATCGCCCGCAGCGGCTTTTTCGCATAGCGCAACAAGATGCAGCGCTTCTTTGGGCAGCGCGTTGCCAATGCCCGTAATGGAGCCACCGGCGCCACAATTGATATAGCCGTGGAACACTTGGGTATCCACACCAATCATGAGGTTCACACTGTCGTCTTGTGAGGTGATAAATTCAGCCGCGTACCGAAGATCGTCCGCGCCGCCAAATTCTTTAAAACCAATCAAGTTTGAATGATCTTTGCGCAAATCAAAGAACAGATCGGCACGGGTCGCAAAACCATAATAAGGGCTGTTGTAAATCACTGAAGGTAAATCAGGCGCTGCGTTTAGAACTGCTGCAAAGTGTTGGCGTTGCGCTGCCATTGAGCTGCCGCGAGACAGGACGCGCGGGATAACCATCAAACCATGTGCGCCAACTTTTTGTGCGTGCGCTGCATGTTCCGCCGCGATTTTTGAATTGACCGCGCCAGTGCCCACAATGGTTGGAATGCCAGCTGCAACAAGACGGGCAACGCCTTCCATGCGGTCAGCGTCGCTCAGCAAGGGCCAGTCGCCCATGGAACCGCAGTAAACAACTGCGGACATACCTGTATCAATCAGTTCTTTTCCTTTGCGCACCAACGCATCAAAATCCACACTGCGATCAGCTTTGCAAGGTGTCATTAGCGCCGGAATACAGCCAGAAAAAATGTTCGTGTTCATAGTCTTATCCTTCATCGATCGGATTTAAACTTCGATAATTCATCAGAAATTTCAGCTTGTCACCAGCACGATCACTTGCCCGAAAATTGGGAACGAAAGGTGAGGTTCGATGGCGTTATATTATCCTATATCATAAATTGGATACAATCTTCAATATTCTTTATTTGGCGAATGTTCTTTTGGATAAGCAGAAGAAAAATCTGAGCGCGAGAACCCATAACCTGCAAGGCTAGCGTGCTAACTATATGACTTTAAGCGGTTTTTCGCGATGTAGCCCTAAGCTTCTTTGAGAACTTGCTCGAGCATATCAAAAACTACTCGAATTTTTTTCGATGTATGTAGTTCTTGATGCGTGACCAGCCAAACTGGAAAATCAATTGGTGGCACATGCGGCCAAATCCGAACAAGCTCGGGTTCCGATTTTGCAATTGCATCAGCGGTCACGCCCACGCCTAAACCTGCCCGCAACATTTCATGGGCAACCAGCGCACTTGTGCACCGTAATGTAAATTGATCCAACCTTAAGGTTAGCCCGAGACTTTTACATACTTCAATAAACTGAACGGGATCACGTGGCCCTACAAATTCAACATTCTCATGATCTTTCGAACCGGGGCGAAAGCCAATTTGGTCCAGATATGACTGAGAGGCATAAAAACTTGCCGTCCAGTTTCCTACAAGCTTGGCAACCAAGCTTGCCTGGGCTGGTCGTACGTGGCGAACTGCGATGTCCGCATCACGACGCTTTAAATCTTGAATCTGATCAGAAGAAAATATCCGTATCGTCAAACCAGGCGCCGACTTTTTCAATCGTCTGATGGCCTTCGTTATAAACTTCACACACAGAGTATCGACCGCGGTAATGGAGACCTCACCGGATACTTCATTATTGACAGTTTGTGCCACCATTGAAATGCGACTTGCTGCACTCCCCATATCGCGCACATGTTCGAACAATTGTTGTCCGGCCACTGTCATGGTCAGCCCGCGGGTACTGCGTTCAAACAGCAATAGGTTCAAGGAATTCTCTAGCCCTGCAATCTGCCGAGTAATGGTAGGTTGGGTAGTGGAAAGGATACGCGCTGCGCCACTGAAGCTGCCTTCTTCGGCTGTAGCCAAAAAAGCGCGCACTTGGTTCCAATCAAAGTCAACTTCCTGCCAGTTCATACATTTACGTATACCGAAACCACAAAACTAGGCAATTCCTATTTTGTTGGCGTATATATACTCTGAGCTGAAACGAGATTAGATTGAAGGATCAAAAATGACGAACCAAAATTCACGTCAAATTTTATCCACCTTGTGGGTATTCCTTCTGCTCAACATGGTTTTCCGCGACATCCACGAAATTGGAACAGCCGAATTCTTGAACGAAGCTTTGACAGGCAAGGTCAACGGGACAGTTATCACAGATGAATTGATGTTGATCGGGTTCGTTTTAGTCGAAATCCCGCTGGCAATGATTATAGCATCGCTTTTTCTACCTGATCGCATATGCAAATGGATTACTATTTTTGCCGCAACACTAACCGGCGCAATCCTCGCGCTTGGACTGCCCGGTGACTTAGATGACCGTGCCTTTGCGGCCGTAGAGTTCATCGCACTGAGTTCTATTTGCTGGATTGGTTGGCAACTGCCGTCAAGAACGAAAGCTAGCACTCAATTTCAACGCAACTGATTGCCTTGCATTTGCACGAGACGTCATCCGCACCACATCAGTTACCATCAGACAGTTAAAAGGAACACAGCATGAGCGCTCAATCAGTACGTTTTTGGGATAAACAGGCAAAAAGCTACGCGGAACGGCCAGTCAAAGACACAACGTCTTACGAAGAAATGCTTGTCCAAATTGCGCAACGGCTAAAGCCCGAGGACAAAGTGCTTGAGATTGGCTGTGGTACAGGCAGCACAGCGGTCCGCATGGCCGAACATGTTTCGAGTTGGACCGCAGCTGACATTTCACCTGAAATGATCGACATCGCAAAAAACAAAGCTGCACCTGATAACGCCAATTTTTTGGTTGCCGAAGCCGATTCCGAGTTTGCCGATGCACCCTTTGATGTGGTGTGCGCCTTTCACATTCTGCATTTGGTGCCTGACCCAAAAGCAACACTGCAAAGCATTTTCGACCAACTCAAACCCGATGGTTTGTTTATCTCCAAAACAGCATGCATCGGCGAGATGGGCTTTTTGCCCCTCATATTCTTGCCGATAATGAAGCTATTTGGCATTGCGCCTCCTTTGCATGTCCTTTCGAAGGACAAACTAGAGGGTTTGATTGAAAACACTGGCTTCAAAACGATCGATTGTCGAATTTTCGGCACCAGTAAATCCAGCATTTATGTTGTGGCACAGCGCCCACATTAGCCATTCTGGGCAGTTCATTGCCCTTCAAATCATCTCCGGGGATGGCGAAATCAAATGCGCTGAGATATATTGGAACGACAAAATTGATTTGAATTGAGCATTAATATGAAGCTGAGCACCGTGAATGTGCGCGCCGCTGCTTCGGCTGCGGACCTTATATTTGAGGCCCTGCGCGAAGCTATTTTTACCGGAGAACTAAAATCCGGCGAACATTTGCGTCAGGACGCTTTGGCGGAAATGTTCAACACGTCGCGCATCCCTGTCCGTGAGGCTCTTACGAAGCTAGAGCAGCAAGGATTGGTGAAAACCGAACGGTTTCGCGGCACGACAGTTTCGTCACTTTCTGCGGACGAAGTGAAAGAGATTTTCGAATTTCGCGCGTTGCTGGAAGGCGAAGTGATTAAGCAAGCAATCACCAATATGGACGACGAAACATTGGTGTTGGCAAAAGAGCATTGCGATGCATTTTCCAACGAGAGTGATTCTGCAAAATATGGCGAATTGAACCGCAATTTTCACTATTGCCTATATGAACGGGCTAATCGCCCCTACCATTTGCATATCGCAAAAACCACGCTTGACCGCATTGAAAGTTATCTGCGGGCGCAATTGGTTTTAACCGATGGCATGAGCCGTGCGCGGCGCGAACATATGGGCATTTTGCAAGCTTGTGTTGATCGCGATGGCGACCTGGCAGCAAAGCTGACCCGAGAGCATATTCTTGGTGCCAGCGAGAGCTTGATCAATTATCTCAAAGACCAGGAAACAAAATAAAAGGCGGGAAAACCCGCCTCTTTAATTCATCATTTATCGACAGAATTAAGCGACTGCTTCTTTAGCAAAAGGCTTATTGTCTTGGATCCAAGTAAGCACAAATTCAGGTGCTGAAAACTCATATGGATCGCTCTCAATATCGTCTTGGAAACCAGCTTCTTCGAACCAGCCAACGATCTCACCGTCATCAACAACAGTTGCATAACGCCAAGAGCGATAGCCAAAACCAACATTTTCTTTTTTGACAAGCATGCCCATTTTGCGGGTGAACTCACCAGAACCATCTGGGATCAAACCGACATTTTTTACGCCCTGCGACTCACCCCATTTGTTCATCACAAACGCATCATTTACAGACAAACAATAGATCGCATCGACACCAGCTTCTTGGAATTCACCGAACATTTTTTCAAAATTCGGCAATTGATATGTCGAACATGTTGGCGTGAAAGCACCCGGTAGGGAAAATAGAACAACCCGTTTGCCAGCAAAATAGTCAGCGGTTGTTTTGTCTTTCCAGCCAAATGGGTTTGGACCTTCAATAGATTCGTCGCGCACGCGTGTTTTAAAAACAACGTTTGGCACTTTCATTCCGACTTTAGCCATGTTCATACCTCTTGATAGTTGTTGTTTTTCCGAAACTTCTCGTCCAAACTTTAAGCATCACTATAAGGGGACTACTACCCTTTTAAGAGCTGAGATTTGAGGCGATGAAGCGTCAGAAATTTCGAGTAAATTGTTTGGATGAGTGAATAAGACATTCCCTGTACATGGGCAAGCCAAAAGCCTCAGAAATCACAACAATGAGCGCATATGCCTCACCATTTGTAACTAATACGCAAAAATTCAAATTCAAAAACTTGACTAGATGGTCAGAAAAGATTTGACCTTTTGGTAAAAATATCGAATATTTTATGGTGAAGGAAAGTGTTGTCACAATTTTTGGGTACCATCCGGTTTGAGGAGACTGGATGAGATGAAGCCCCATTAAATGGTGACTATGATTTTGGGGAGGACAATTGATGAGCGAAACAGATTTCGTCTCGCGGGATATCCGTTCTGGTCGGCTGGACCAAATAGACTACGATTCAAATTTTGAGGATTTGCACGCGCCGCTAAATCACCATGAAGCGGTGGTTGAGGCAGAGCGTTGCTATTTTTGCTATGATGCGCCCTGCATGACGGCATGTCCGACCAGCATCGACATTCCCCTCTTCATTCGACAAATATCCGTCGACAATCCAATTGGCTCTGCAAAGACCATTCTCAACCAAAACATTCTTGGGGGCATGTGCGCCCGCGTTTGCCCCACTGAGACATTGTGCGAAGAAGTTTGCGTTCGCGAAGAAGCGGAGGGCAAACCGGTTAAGATCGGCCAACTCCAGCGCTACGCCACAGATCATTTAATGGCGGAAACCAATGAGCATCCATTCAAACGCGCGGCTTCAACCGGCAAGCGTGTCGCTGTCGTTGGCGGCGGCCCCGCAGGTCTATCATGCGCGCACCGCTTGGCGATGCATGGTCATGATGTTGTTATTTTTGAAGCCCGTGAGAAATCAGGCGGACTAAACGAGCACGGCATTGCAGCCTATAAAACCACCCATAACTTCGCTCAGCTAGAGGTTGAGTTTGTGTTGGGTATTGGCGGCATTAAAATTGAACACGGTAAGGCCCTTGGCGCAGCTATCAATCTAACGGCGCTTAGAGAAGAATATGATGCGGTGTTCTTGGGGTTAGGATTAGGCAACACAAATGGTCTTGGCCTTACGGGTGAAGATAATGACGGTTGTCTTGATGCCGTCGACTATATCGAAAAGCTGCGCCAGACAGATGACCTTTCCACATTAGAGGTTGGGCGCGATGTAGTGGTGATCGGCGGTGGCATGACCGCCATTGATATTGCTATCCAGACCAAGCTGCTTGGCGCTGAAAATGTCACCATCGCTTATAGGCGTGGCCAAGAGGCAATGAATGCTAGCCTTTACGAACAAGAGTTAGCCCAGACCCACGGCGTTGTTATTCGCCATTGGTTGCAGCCAAAAGCGCTCATCTCCAATGATCAAAATCAGATCACGGGAATCGAGTTGGAATATACCGCCCAGACGAATGACAAACTGGAAGGCACTGGTGAAACCGTAAAACTCGAGGCTGATCAAGTATTTAAGGCCATTGGCCAAAAGTTTGATTCAAGTACTTTAAGTGACGCGGGTATTGACCTTGAGGCGCGCCGCATCAAAGTCAACGAGAAGGGCAAAACCTCCCTTAGTAAAGTTTGGGCCGGTGGCGACTGTGTTGCTGGCGGGGAAGACCTCACCGTTGCGTCCGTTGAAGATGGCAAAGTTGCTGCACAAGACATTCACTCATTTCTATCACGCTAACCGAATAGGAGAACCGATATGGCTGATCTATCGACCACTTTTTTAGGCATCAAATCGCCAAACCCTTTTTGGTTGGCATCCGCACCACCAACGGACAAGGCATATAATGTCGAACGTGCATTTGAAGCAGGATGGGGCGGCGTTGTTTGGAAAACATTGGGTGAAGAAGGCCGACCCGTCGTCAACGTAAATGGCCCGCGCTATGGCGCTATTTTCGGCCCTGACCGGCGTTTGATGGGGCTCAACAATATCGAGCTGATCACGGACCGCTCGTTGGAAATCAACCTTCAAGAAATGACCGACGTGAAAAAGCGTTGGCCAGACCGCGTGATCATCGCCTCAATTATGGTCCCATGCGAAGAAGAAGCTTGGAAGGCAATTCTGCCTCGCGTCGAAGCAACGGGCGTTGACGGAATTGAACTCAATTTTGGTTGTCCGCACGGCATGAGCGAACGCGGCATGGGCGCTGCTGTTGGCCAAGTGCCTGAATATATCCAGATGGTCACTGAATGGTGCAAAAAATACTATTCAAAGCCCGTCATCGTAAAACTAACACCGAACATCACTGACGTGCGCCACCCTGCCCGTGCAGCAAAAGCTGGCGGTGCAGACGCCGTGAGTTTGATCAACACCATCAACTCCATTGTTGCCGTGGACTTAGATAATTTCGCCCCTGTGCCAACAATTGATGGCAAAGGCTCACATGGCGGCTATTGCGGTCCTGCGGTGAAACCAATCGCGATGAACATGGTGGCAGAAATTGCCCGCGACCCAGAAACAGCTGGTTTGCCAATTTCAGGCATTGGCGGCATTTCAACCTGGCGTGACGCGGCTGAGTTTATCTCATTGGGTTGCGGCAATGTACAAGTTTGCACTGCAGCCATGACATATGGCTTTAAGATCGTTGAAGAAATGATTTCTGGCCTATCCGAATGGATGGATGAAAAAGGCTTTGAAAGCATTGATGACTTTATGGGGATGGCCACACCAAATGTGACCGACTGGAAACACCTCAACCTCAACTACGTTACCAAAGCCAAAATTGATCAAGACTTGTGCATTAGCTGTGGGCGTTGTCATATTGCCTGCGAAGACACATCGCACCAAGCGATTACCAGCTTAGTGGATGGCGCACGTAAGTTTGAGGTGATTGACGATGAATGCGTTGGGTGTAACCTTTGTGTAAATGTCTGCCCGGTTGATGGTTGCATAACAATGGAGCAAATTGGCGGCGTCGACCCGCGCACCAATAAAGAGATTGATCCAAATTATGCCAACTGGACAACCCACCCCAACAACCCCAGCGCGGTCACCGAGCCTGCCGAATAAAATTCAAAACACCCGTTCATTAAATGAACAAGCAATAGTTGGTCGCGAAAAACTTCGCGGCCATTTTGCGATGATCCTGTTTGCGGTTTTAATTTCAGCGTCATTTTCGTTTGGTGCCCTAGCGGCGCCCCACATTGATGCCGGTGCCCTAAGCGCATCACGGTTCGTTTTAGCATCAATCGTGATGTTTCTGATCGCCTTCTTCACCCGCGTGCCGCTGACGCAAAACCGCAAATTCCTCCCCGCATCTCCACATCGTTTTCTGATTTTGGGCTCGCTAATGGGCGTTTATTTCGTCACCATGTTCGAAGCACTCAAAATCGCATCACCCGTTTCAACGGGCGCTGTGTTCACGTTGATGCCGCTCATATCCGCTGGGTTTGGCGTAGTGTTTTTGGCCCAACACGTCTCTTTTCGCATGTTGGTCAGCCTTCTGATCGCCGCCGCTGGTGCGGTCTGGGTGATCTTTCGCGGAGATTTGGAAGCCTTGTTATCGTTCAACATCGGAACGGGGGAAGCCATCTTCTTTATTGGAGTTGTCTGCCATGGTGCATACGCGCCCTTAGTGCGCAAACTCAACCGGGGCGAACCGGTGGTGCAGTTTTCGTTTTGGACATTGGCTGCCTGCGCTGCTGTTTTGGCAGTTTATGGCGCCTGGGGCATTGTTTCAACAGATTGGCTGAACTTGCCTGCGGTCGTTTATTGGGCCGGGTTATATCTCACCATATTCACAACTGCCCTCACCTTTTTCTTGCTGCAATATGCAAGCCTGCGCCTTCCGGCCTCTAAGGTGATGTCATATGGATATTTAACCCCAAGCTTTATCATTTTGATCGAGGGGTTCAGCGGACGCGGTTGGGTCAATCCAAGCGTCGCGTTGGGCGCATTGGTGACTGTTTTGGCATTACTGGTTCTAGCATTTGCGAAAGAAGATAGAATTTAGCGGACTTTGAGCAACGAGGTGAACAGCTGCTCTAAATAGGATTTTGTTTGCTCAAATTTCTCTGGGTCATCAATACCACCACCCAAAACGACACGAACTTGAACTTCAAAATCCGCATAATGCTGGGTTGTCGCCCAGATGGAAAAGATGAGGTGCTTTGGATCAACCTTGTTGATCTTACCTTCTTCCATCCACTTGCGCATGATGTCAGATTTCTCTTCAATCAAATCGTTGATTTGCCCTTCAAGAATGGGCTTGATGCGCAGCGCACCTTGAATAATCTCGTTGGCAAACAAACGACTTTCACGCGGATAGTCGCGGGTCATTTCGAGTTTTAAACGCACGTAATTGAGAATTTCTTCCAGCGGATCACCGTCTTCGCTCAGCTTGCGCATGGGATCAAGCCAAGAATCTAAAAGGCGCGCCAAAAGTGTTTCATGGATATCTTGCTTAGATTTGAAATAATAAAGCAAGTTGGGCTTAGACATACCTGCTTCTTCTGAGATCTGATCAATGGTTGATCCACGGAACCCGTGTTGAGAAAACACTTCAAGCGCTGCTTCGAGTATCTTTTGCTCATTCGCCCGCTGAATACGCGTTTTACGCTGCGGTTTCTCAGAACTGCTGGCAGTCATTTTTCGCCCCCGAATTTAAGCCCAACGCCGCCAAGAATGATTTTCTTTACGTCTCTGGTTGCGCTAATCCAAGCCTTGTCGTCCAACGGCAATCCGTCATTGAGCGTTTCAACTTGGTGGACGAAATCAGCATAGTGCTGGGTTGTCGCCCATATCATATATAGAAGGTGCTTAGGATTAACCTTGTCGATAAGCCCTTTATCTATCCAACTTTGAATAACGACTTCTCTGGAAAGCGTCCACTCTTTTAACGTTGTCTCCAAGTAGTCTTGGATGATCGGCGCGCCATGCATAACCTCGTTCGCCCAGACTTTAGATCCGTTCGGATGTTGGCGTGAAATCTCCATCTTCTTGTCAATATAACTCGCCAGCGCGTCTGCTGGTTCCATATTTTGTTCAAATGAATCGGCGGCATCCAACCAAATATCAAAAATATTTTGCACAACTTGGCTGTAAAGCGCTTCTTTTGTGGGGAAATAATAGTGCAAATTAGCCTTTGGTATTCCAGCTAAGTCAGCAATCACTTGTGTTGTTGCGCCCTTAAATCCATACTCTGCAAATGTCTTCTCTGCGGCCTGCAAAATGGCGGATTTCTTCTGGTTTCGTGTGGACGGTTTCCTAAAGTCCCCGCCCTTTTCCTGAAGTAATTTCGTCAATTTCTTTCACCGCCACACATAGAAGTTCAAAATCTTTTCATCACGCACAAATTAAACTTGACCAACTGGTCAGATTAGTTAATGATTTTATCAAATAGTCAATTTTTGGAAAGCGTTAAATTCGCGAAACTTAAAAAGACTATACCGCAGCGAACGAGGAGGGGAGGTGCGGAAATGAACGACGCCACCACTGTACCTAATGATCTGAACGCGTTTTGGATGCCGTTTACGTCCAACCGCCAATTCAAAAAACAACCACGCATGTTCGTTGGTGCAAAAGACATGCACTACACCACAAGCGATGGCCGCCAAGTGCTCGATGGCACGGCTGGCCTATGGTGTTGTAATGCCGGTCATTGCCGTCCCAAAATTACCGAGGCTATTCAAAAGCAAGCTGCGGAAATGGATTACGCGCCTGCGTTCCAAATGGGTCACCCAAAAGCGTTTCAACTTGCAACTCGGCTGACCGACATTGCGCCAGATGGCATGGACCATGTGTTTTTCACCAACTCTGGTTCAGAGTCTGTAGAAACAGCCCTAAAGATCGCCCTCGCCTATCAACGTGTTAAAGGCGGCGGCGCGCGAACCCGCTTGATCGGGCGAGAGCGCGGTTATCACGGTGTTAATTTTGGCGGTATCTCAGTTGGCGGCATCATGCCAAACCGCAAAATGTTTGGCACCTTGTTGGCAGGCGTTGACCATATGCCCCACACCCATTTGCCTGAAAAGAACGCTTTTACGCGCGGCATTCCAGAACATGGCGGCGATTTGGCCGACGAGCTGGAGCGTATTGTTGCGTTGCATGACGCGTCAACTATCGCAGCGGTCATCGTAGAACCAGTTGCTGGCTCAACCGGCGTGCTTGTTCCGCCTAAAGGCTATCTCAAACGTTTGCGCGAAATCTGTACGAAACACGGCATTTTGCTGATCTTTGACGAAGTCATCACCGGCTTTGGCCGTTTGGGCTCTCCGTTTGGCGCACAGCATTTTGACGTGATGCCGGATATGATCACCACCGCCAAAGGCCTGACCAACGGCGTGATCCCTATGGGCGCAGTTTATGTGACCAATGAAATCCATGACGCGTTTATGGAAGGTCCTGAGCACATGATCGAGTTCTTCCACGGCTACACCTATTCAGGCAACCCAATCGCCAGCGCGGCAGGTTTGGCCACGCTTGAAACTTATGAAGAAGAAGGTCTGCTGACCCGCGGCGCAGAATTGGCGTCCTATTGGGAAGATGCCCTGCACTCTTTGAAGGACGCCAGACACGTTATTGATATTCGCAATATCGGGTTGATCGGCGCGATTGAGCTCGAGCCAATTGCTGGACAGCCAACAAAACGCGCGTTCTCATGCTTCCTTGATGCCTATGAGCGCGGGCTGCTTGTGCGCACCACGGGCGATACTATTGCCCTCTCCCCGCCATTGATAATCGAGAAATCGCAAATTGATGAGTTGGTAGATATCATTCGAACCGTATTGAACGAGGCTGACTAAATGTCGACCATCCAAAACGCCATCAATGGCCAAAAGGTCACTTCTGTTTCTGACAACCGTGTGCCGGTGTTTAATCCCGCAACTGGCGAACAAAGTGCTGAATTGCCTCTTTCCACTGTGGAAGAAGTCAACGCAGCGGTCGCGGCTGCAAAAGCAGCGGCACCGGCTTGGGGAGATACACCGCCCCTAAAACGCGCGCGTTTTATGTTCAAATACAACGAGTTATTGAACAAGCACGCAGACGACATCGCGCGTGAGATTTCCAAGGAACATGGGAAAACCCATGACGATGCATTAGGCGAAGTGACCCGCGGCATCGAGGTCGTAGAGTTCGCTTGCGGCATCCCTACCTTGTTAAAAGGCGATTATAGTCGCAATGTTGGCCCGTCCGTCGACACATATGCCGACCGCAAGCCATTAGGCGTTGTGGCTGGCATCACCCCGTTCAACTTCCCTGCAATGGTCCCCATGTGGATGTTCCCTGTGGCCATCGCTTGCGGCAATACATTCGTGCTCAAACCCTCCGAGCGTGACCCATCGGCCCCCATGCTTATTTGGGACTTGTTCCAAGAAGCTGGGTTCCCCGATGGCGTATTGAACGTTGTACATGGTGATAAATTGGCCGTGGATACGCTTTTGGATCACCAAGACGTCAAAGCGATCAGCTTTGTCGGCTCTACCCCAATCGCAGAATATGTCTATCAACGCGGCACAGCTGCTGGCAAACGCGTACAAGCACTTGGCGGCGCTAAAAATCACATGATCATCATGCCGGACGCGGACATGGACAAAGCCGCCGACGCCCTGATGGGCGCAGGTTATGGTTCGGCTGGCGAACGGTGCATGGCAATTTCTGTCGCCGTTCCAATTGGCGAAAAAACCGCTGACACGTTGGTCGCAAAGCTTAAGCCGCGTGTTGAAGCCTTAAAAGTTGGCCCTGCATCAGACAAAGACGCTGAAATGGGCCCGCTCATCACCAAGATGCATCAGGACAAAGTTTCTGACTATATCGACCAAGGCGTCGCATCAGGCGCAGACCTTGTTGTTGATGGTCGTGGATATGCACCGCAGGGTTATGAGAACGGCTATTATGTTGGCGGCACATTGTTTGACCGCGTGACGACTGACATGTCGATCTATCAAGAAGAAATTTTCGGCCCCGTTTTGTCGGTTGTTCGCGCAGGCGACTACCAAGAAGCCGTTGATATGATCAACGCGCATCAATACGGAAACGGCACCGCAATCTTTACCCGAGATGGCGATGCAGCCCGTGAATTTGCCGACAAAATCGAAGTGGGTATGGTCGGCGTTAACGTGCCAATTCCCGTGCCAGTGGCTTACCACAGCTTTGGCGGCTGGAAGCGCTCATCGTTTGGCGCGCACGGCATGTATGGTCCAGAGGGCGTACATTTTTACACACGGCTAAAAACGGTCACCACAAGATGGCCAGGCGGCATTAAAGAAGGCGCAGTTTTCAACTTCCCGTCGTAAGCAACATAAGTTTGAATATTTGAGGGACGAGCACATGACAGCACCAGGCACCAACCAACGTATCAATAGCGATCGGCTATGGGACAGTTTGATGGAAATGGCGAAAATCGGACCCGGTTTGCGGGGCGGCAATAACCGCCAGACCGTCACCGATGAAGATAGCGAAGGCCGTCACCTGTTCCGTAAATGGTGTGAAGACGCTGGTATGAGCATGGGTGTTGACCAGATGGGCAACATGTTCATGCGCCATGAAGGCACTGACCCTAACGCCCTTCCCGTTTATGTTGGTTCGCATTTGGATACCCAGCCAACCGGCGGCAAATATGATGGCGTTTTGGGCGTTCTTTCTGGCCTAGAAATCATCCGCACCCTGAATGATCTAAACATCAAAACCAAGCACCCGATCGTTGTGACCAACTGGACCAACGAAGAAGGCACCCGCTTCGCCCCCGCCATGCTTGCATCCGGCGTTTTCGCTGGTATGCACACACAAGACTGGGCATATGATCGCGAAGATGCGGAAGGCAAGAAATTCGGCGCGGAACTGGAACGTGTCGGCTGGAAGGGCGAAGAAGAAGTGGGCGCACGCAAAATGCATGCCTTCTTTGAACTCCATATCGAGCAAGGTCCAATTTTAGAGGCCGAAGGCAAAGAAATTGGCGTCGTAACCCATGGCCAGGGCCTTTCATGGACGCAGTTCACGATCACCGGCAAAGAAAGCCACACCGGATCAACTCCAATGCCAATGCGCAAAAACGCGGGTCTTGGCATGGCGCGTGTTTTGGATTTGGTCGACAAAGTCGCTTGGAGCCACAAGCCCGACGCCGTCGGCGCGGCTGGCCATATCGATGTCTATCCCAACTCACGCAATGTGATCCCGGGCAAAGTCGTCTTCACCGTCGATCTACGCTCACCAAGCCTTGCAACCATTGAAGACATGGAACAACAAGTCGCCATTGGCGCGATGAAAATTTGCGAAGAAATGGGCCTTGGCATCGAGATTGAAAAAGTTGGCGGCTTTGACCCAGTTGAGTTTGATGAGAAATGCGTGACCGCAGTGCGCAACGCGGCGGAACGTCTGGGCTATTCACACCGTAATCTCATTTCCGGCGCTGGCCACGACGCCTGCTGGATCAACCGCACCGCCCCAACCGCCATGGTGATGTGCCCCTGCGTTGATGGTCTTAGCCACAACGAGGACGAAGACATAAGCCAAGATTGGGCAGCGGCGGGGACTGATGTGTTGTTCCATGCGGTTGTGGAAACGGCGGAGATTGTTGAATAGGTACAAGGTTTAAGGTGACCCCGGATCAAGTCCGGGGAGGCCAAAAGGAAGGGTGGGAGTTACCCCTTGGGCACTCCAGCACTCAATGCGGAATGAGACGAAAGCCAATGGGCGGAGGCAATCCAGCACCTTACGCGGGATAACATAAGCCCCACAGGGGCATTCCCGGCCTTGAGCCGGGATCGACAGAAAAGGAAAAAAAGCTGAGCTACTATGTCTACATCCTCGCCAACAAGCCTGAAGGCGCAATCTATGTGGGATCAGCGAGAGACTTAAGGCAGCGAGTGGAGCAACATCGGAGCGGTGAGGTTGAGGGACATACAAAGAAGTATAACATCAAAACGTTGGTTTTCTTTGAACGCTTTGACGAACCTGATGAAGCCATTGCAATGGAATACCGTCTGAAAAAATGGCGACGCGAGTGGAAGGATAAGTTGATCGAGAAAGCAAACCCGGAATGGCGCGACATTTCCGCTGACATTCCTTATTAGGGCTTAAGTTGACCCCGGATCAGCCTGCGCGGCGCGAACGCCACTTTTTGATACGGGGATGCCAAGGGTAAAATCGACTTGTCCCCACAGGGGCATTCCCGGCCCTGAGCCGGGATCAAAAGGGGAAAAATACAAGCGCAACAGCGCAGACCAAAATCGAACAAAGCCGCAAGGCACCACAAATTTCTTTGGGAGGAGGAACAAATGGCATCGAAAGTGATCAAAGGCGGGACAATTGTCACCGCAGACCTAACCTACGAAGCAGACGTTAATATTGAAGGCGGTGTGATCACCGAAATTGGGCCTGGCCTTTCCGGCGATGAAACCTTGGACGCAACCGGCGCATACATTATGCCCGGCGGGATCGACCCGCACACCCACCTCGAAATGCCCTTTATGGGCACTTATTCCAGTGATGATTTTGAAAGCGGTACCCGTGCAGCGGTTGCGGGCGGCACCACGATGGTTGTGGATTTTTGCCTGCCCGACCCAAACCAGTCTTTGCTTGAAGCCATTGCCCGATGGGACAATAAATCCTCCCGCGCCAATTGCGATTATTCCTTTCACATGGCGATCACATGGTGGGGCGAGCAAGTCTTCAACGAGATGCCCGAGGTCACCAAACGCGGCATCAACACGTTCAAGCATTTCATGGCCTATAAGGGCGCGCTGATGGTGGATGATGATGAAATGTATTCATCATTCAAACGCTGTGCCGAAATTGGCGCCCTGCCCCTCGTCCATGCAGAAAATGGCGACGTTGTTGCGCAACTCCAAGCCCAATTGTTGGCAGAAGGCAACAATGGCCCAGAAGCACACGCCTATTCTCGCCCTCCCGAGGTGGAAGGCGAAGCCACCAACCGCGCGATCATGATTGCTGATATGGCGGGTGTTCCGGTTTACATCGTTCACACCTCAAGCGAACAAGCCCACGAGGCTATTCGCCGCGCACGGCAAAACGGCATTCGCGCATTTGGCGAGCCGCTAATCCAGCACCTAACGCTTGATGATGGCGAATATGCGAACGCAGATTGGGACCATGCCGCCCGCCGCGTTATGTCCCCGCCGTTCCGCAATAAAAAGCACCAAGACAGCCTTTGGGCAGGTCTTCAGTCAGGCAGCTTGCAAGTGGTTGCAACTGACCATTGCGCGTTTACGACAGAGCAAAAACGCAATGGGCTGAATGATTTCACGCTGATCCCGAACGGCACTGGTGGCCTTGAAGACCGGATGCCGATGCTTTGGACCCACGGCGTGGCCACTGGCCGCTTGACCATGAACGAATTCGTGGCTGTTACTTCCACAAACATCGCGAAAATCCTGAATATGTACCCGAAAAAGGGTGCGGTTTTGGTGGGTGCTGATGCTGACCTGGTGGTATGGGACCCTAACAAAGAGAAGACGATAGGCGCAGCCACGCAACAATCTGCCATTGATTACAACGTATTTGAGGGCAAACACGTTAAGGGCCTTCCGCGCTACACATTGAGCCGAGGCAAAGTGGTGGTTGATGACGGCGCGGTAAAAACCGAAGAAGGTCACGGTAAGTTCGTTGCTCGCGAACCCTACAGCGCCACCAACAAAGCCCTGTCGCAGTGGAAACAAGTCACCGCACCACGCAAGGTGGAACGCACTGGCATTCCGGCAAGTGGGGTTTAGTTGAGTATGGCCAGTACTTGCCCTAGCGAATGCAGTGGACGATCGTCGAACCGACAAAAAAGTTTCTCACCGAGCGCAGATTCCAGTATTCCAGATTCTGTACGCAACGTCGACGAGGGATTGATGAAGTGTGCCTATTGCGGATGTGTTTATGGTCGCATTACTAACCAGAAGTTCGGCCATTATAATAATGGAGTGATTGGGCATGGCTGGTACGGAGCAAATACTCATGACGAATAACACCGTAATACAAACCAACAATCTGGATCTCACCTTCGAAACCAATGACGGGCCGGTCCAAGCGCTTCAAGGCATTGATCTAACCGTTGAACTTGGCGAATTTGTTTCGTTTATCGGTCCATCCGGTTGCGGTAAAACCACGCTTTTGCGGGTGATTGCAGATTTGGAGAAGCCGACCGGGGGCACGATACAAGTTAACGGCATGACGCCAGAACAAGCGCGGATGAAACGCGCTTACGGTTATGTGTTTCAGGCTGCAGCACTTTACCCTTGGCGCACGATTGGCGGCAACATTTCCCTTCCGCTTGAAGTGATGGGCATGTCAAAAGCCGAGCGCAAAGCTCAGATCAAGAAAAACCTTGAGCTGGTCAATTTGGAAGGGTTTGAGCAAAAATTCCCATGGCAATTGTCCGGTGGGATGCAACAACGCGCTTCGATTGCGCGGGCGCTGAGTTTTGACCCAGACATGCTGTTGATGGATGAACCGTTTGGCGCATTGGACGAGATTGTTCGTGATTACTTAAACGAGCAACTTTTAGAACTTTGGGCGAAGACTAAAAAGACCGTGGTGTTCGTCACTCACTCCATTCCCGAAGCGGTGTTCCTCTCCACAAAAATCGTTGTAATGAGCCCCCGCCCCGGCCGCATTCATGAAGTCATTGATTGTGATCTGGGAGAAAATCGCACCCTTGATATTCGCGAAACGCCGCGCTTTATCGAAATTGCACATCAAGTGCGTGAAGGTTTGAAATTGGGGCACGCACATGACGAGTAGTCGAGAAGGATTTGCCGCATTTTTGCATGATCGGCTGATCCCGATCGGTACCGTTTTGCTGGCCATTTTTGTTTTATGGTACATTTTCACTGCCGTTTTAAACGCACCATTTGAGCGCGATCAGGCGGGACGTGCCGGGGTTGAGATTTCCACCACTCAGTTGATTGCCAACACGATGGCGCAAAAACGCCCCGTGCTGCCAGCTCCACATCAAGTGGTTGTCGAGATATGGCAAACCACGGTTGAAAAGAAAATCACATCCAAGCGGTCACTGGTTTATCATACTTGGGTCACCCTTTCTTCAACCCTCTTAGGCTTTGCCCTTGGCACTGGTTTGGGCGTGTTGCTGGCCGTGGGCATTGTCCACTCTAAAGTGCTCGACAAAAGCCTGATGCCTTGGATCATCACCTCGCAAACCATACCCATTTTGGCGATTGCCCCGATGGTGATCGTGGTGTTGAACGCGATTGGCATTTCGGGGCTTTTGCCCAAAGCGATTATTTCGATGTACTTGTCATTCTTCCCCATTGCCGTTGGTATGGTGAAGGGTTTGCGTTCCCCCGAAGTAATGCATTTGGATCTTATGCACACCTACAATGCCAGTCGATCCCAAGTATTTTGGAAATTGCGCTGGCCTGCGTCAGTGCCATTCCTTTTCACCTCCATGAAAGTCGCAGTTGCCATCAGCTTAGTTGGCGCGATTGTTGGTGAATTGCCTACCGGTGCATCTGCTGGTTTGGGCGCGCGATTGCTATCCGGCTCGTACTATGGCCAAACCATTCAGATTTGGTCTGCACTCATCGCAGCGGCAGTGTTGGCCGCATTGCTGGTCGTGTTTATCGACATTATTGGCCGCGCGGTCACCAACAGCATGGGGGCAAAAGCATGAACATCAGTTGGATCATTGCGGCTCTGGTTTTTTGGATTGCGACATGGGCGATCAACCAGGTTTTGGCCAAAAGACGCTTTAAAGACAAAGTGGTACAAGGTGGCGTGGATGTATTGATTCCGATTTTGTTTGGCGCGGCCCTGCTGGTGTTGTGGGAAGGCGTTTGCCAGGGCTTTAACGTCCCCACAGTTTTATTGCCACCCCCATCAATGATTTGGGCGCGGATTACCTCTTCGGTTGATATCTTGTTCGCCGATTTTCAACAGACCTATATGAAGGCGGTGATCGCCGGGTTTGTCATGGGGTGTGGTTCGGGCTTTATCGCCGCCATCATTGTGGATCGCATTCCGTTTTTGCGCAAAGGCTTGCTGCCGGTTGGCAACCTTGTCGCCGCCCTACCCATCGTGGGTATCGCACCGATTATGGTGATGTGGTTTGGCTTTGATTGGCCGTCAAAAGCTGCCGTTGTTGTGGTGATGACCTTCTTCCCCATGTTGGTGAACACGGTTGCGGGCCTGGCTGCGTCCGGTCATATTGAACGGGACTTGATGCATACTTATGCATCGAATTATTGGCAGACATTGTTCAAGCTGCGCTTACCCGCAGCGATGCCGTTTATTTTTAATGCGCTTAAAATCAATTCCACATTGGCATTGATTGGCGCGATTGTTGCCGAGTTTTTCGGCACCCCAATTGTTGGCATGGGTTTCCGTATTTCCACCGAGGTGGGGCGGATGAATGTCGACATGGTTTGGGCTGAGATTTTTGTCGCAGCCCTCGCCGGCTCGCTTTCATATGGGCTGTTGGCTCTGTTGGAACGAGCAGTTACTTTCTGGCACCCATCTTATCGGTCAAAATAAGAACAAGAATTACCGGTTGGATATTTGAAGAATTATTGAGGAGGAGAAAACATGAAGAAAACACTCGCACTAACCCTTGGACTGGCAACCAGCTTAATGGCCGCCACATCCGGCTTTGCCGCCGATAAACTTACCTTGCAACTCAAATGGGTTACCCAGGGCCAGTTTGCTGGCTATTATGTCGCTAAAGACAAAGGCTTTTACGACGAAGCGGGTTTAGACATCGAAATTAAAGCCGGTGGCCCGGACATCGCACCGCCTCAAGTGATAGTTGGTGGCGGCGCTGACGTGATTGTTGATTGGATGCCATCTGCTTTGGCATCCCGGGAAAAAGGCGTGCCGTTGGTCAATATCGCCCAGCCATTCAAGCGTTCGGGTATGATGCTGACTTGCCTTAAGGAAACTGGCATTACCTCACCTGACGATTTTGCCAACAAAACATTGGGCGTTTGGTTCTTTGGCAACGAATATCCATTCCTTTCATGGATGAGCCAGCTTGGTCTTGCAACTGATGGCAGCGATGGTGGTGTGACCGTATTGAAGCAAGGCTTTAACGTTGATCCATTGTTGCAAAAGCAGGCGGATTGCGTTTCCACAATGACCTACAATGAATATTGGCAGATCATTGATGCGGGCCTTTCAGAAGATGATTTGGTTACCTTCAAGTACGAAAATGCCGGCGTTGCAACATTGGAAGACGGTCTTTATGTGCTCGAAAGTTCACTCGAAGACCCAGCGATGGTCGACAAACTCGCGCGTTTTGTTCAAGCTTCTATGAAGGGCTGGCGCTATGCTGAAGAAAACCCAGATGAAGCTGCAGACATCGTTCTAGAAAACGACGATACTGGCGCACAAACAGAAGAACACCAACGTCGCATGGTACGCGAAGTTGCCAAGCTTACCGCTGGAACTGACGGTCGTTTGAGCGAAGACGACTATAACCGTACAGTGGAAACTTTGCTGGCCGGTGGTTCTGACCCTGTGATTTCTGCCCCACCATCTGGCGCTTGGACATCAGTGGTTACTGACAAAATGATGTAGGGTTAATCCCAATTGCATCGAACTTTGAACGCGGCCTTCGGGCCGCGTTTTTTGTTTAATCAGTGCCTCATTCCAATTGTATGCGGAACCTTTTCTTTCCCTTCGGCATGAGCCGTTTCCGAGTTTATCGCATCGTCACTGCGGATCGGGCGATGCCCGAAGCACTCTTGATAAAAACACAATGACGAGTGCCAATGCGGCGAGCACCAAAAACGCGCCCCGGATGGACGTCGCGCCGGCAACAAATCCAATTAACGGTGGACCAAGCAACAAGCCGCCATATCCCAATGTTGAAACCGCAGCGATGGCAACGCCGGGGGATTTGGGTGAAAACTCAGCCGCTTTGGTAAAAGCAATTGGGATGATGAGCGCATAGCCCATGCCCATTAAGCCAAAGCCGATTAGCCCGAAAACAAATGTGCCGCTTATCACCGCTGCACTGCACCCCACCAACGCGAATAAACCGCCCATTCGGGCCGATAGTTCGCTGCCAAACCGCGCGATGATTTGCCCTCCAAGGAACCGCACAATCACCATGCCGATGGAAAACACTGTATAGCCAAGGGCCGCGTTCGCCTCCGAAGCGGAGGTTACAGATTTAAGGAAAATCGCCCCCCAATCCGCCATGCCCCCCTCACCGATTGCGGAACAAAAAGCAATGACGCCCACCGCCAACAACGGACCGCGCGGAATGGCAAACAGGGGCGGTTTGCTGGTGGGTTGATGCTGTGTGGATGTCCAAGAGATATTGGCAAACGCAAACGCAACAATGCCAATGCAGACCGCCGCAATCGCAAAATGCATAGCTGGCGAAAGCCCCGCAGTAACCGCCACAAATCCGGTTGCCGCCCCCAAACCAGCGCCCATGCTAAACATGGCGTGGAAACTGCTCATTTGGGGTTTGCCGTTGGCCTTTTCGACTTCGGTCGCCCAAGAATTCATCGCGACATCCATCGCCCCGTGAGTTGCCCCGAAAAAGAATAGCGCCACCGCTAAAAAATAGATGCTGGGGCTAACGCCCAACAAGATAAGCGCCAAAACGTAAAAGATCGCGGTAAATTTGGTAACGCGGAACGCGCCCAGTTTGTCGGCCAGGTGCCCCGCAACGGGAAACGACACAATCGCCCCAGCAGCCATAAGCAAAAGCAACAATCCGATGGACGTATGTGACAATTCAAAACGTTGCACGATGGCAGGAATGCGGGATGCCCAAATGCCGAACAATGCGCCGTTTAGCGCGAACATTGCAGAAACGGCATTCCAATATTTTTGGCCGTTAGACATACTCAACTACCACTCCGGCTTTTGCAAAGTCAGATGCGCGGCCCTGCTCTGTATCTGTGATCAATAAATCAATATCGGTGGTGGCCAGTGTTTTGTGGCGACTACGCGTATCCAGTTTTTCCTTCGTGGTCAGCACGATTGTGCGATTTGCAGCGTTCGCCATCGCGGTTTTAAGGCTGCTTTCTTCAAACTGGTCCGAACTCAATCCAAATTTTGGGTGTAAGGCGCATGCCCCTAAAAAGCACATGTCTGCGGCAATATTGCCAAGCGTGTCTTCGGCCATCGCGCCAACACTTATCCCCCCATAAGGGCTGACTTTTCCACCCACCAACATTGTTTCCAAACCAAGCGCGCTCGTCGCATCGGCAACGAGTGGAGCTGGGGTGACGATCAGACAGTTCGGCTTTTCACCCATCAGTTGAGCAAGTGCCAAAACCGTTGTGCCGCCATCCAAAACCACCGCCATGCCATCTTCGATGTGAAATAGTGCCTGCCGCACAATCGGTGTTATACCGGGATTTTTATGCACACTCCGCGCTCTAAGCGGGGCCACGGGCTTCGCAATTGGCACCGCCCCACCCCGCACACGCCGCACAAGGCCAGCATCCTCAAGCGCCAAAATATCCCGCCTGATTGTATCGAGCGAAATGTCAAACTCTTGCGCCAAGTCAAGGGCAACCAACTGCCCGCCATTTTTCGCGCGCTCCGCCAAGATGCTTTGGCGTGTATCTGGATTGTTTAGCTCAGTTGTCATATGGGTCAGCTTTGCGATTTACTGCAGCATTTTGCAATATACTGCATGAAATTGCATATTTATGCAATGCTACCGATCAACTACATTTCAACAACACGGTCAAACCGCTTCAAAAGCGCATCGTCGTGCGAGATGCAGATCAGCGTGAGGTCATCCTCATTTAGCAAATGATCGAGAACCAGGTCACGCGTTGCACTATCCAAATTGCTCAGTGACTCATCAAAAATCGTCACATTGTTCATGTGATAGAGCGCGCGCGCCATCATGATCCGTTTTCGCTCTCCACCCGAAACATTGCTTCCCCGTTCGCCGATGTTTTCCCCGGACTTGATCCGTTCCAACATTTGATCAGAAAGGCCCGCAATGCCAACCGACCAATCCAATTTGGCCTCATCGTCCTCGCCCAACATGATGTTGTCTGCAATCGACAGATTGAGAATATTCTCATCTTGGCTCGCATAGGTAATAGCTGGGTGAACCTTGTTAATGCCGAAACTTTCTCCATCAACCGTTTCAAAAACAACGTCGCCTTGGTCCGGCAATTTCAAGCCAGATAAAACATTCGCAAAACTGGTCTTTCCTGACCCGCTGGCACCGCGAAGCAACAGTTTTTCACCTGCCTTCAACGAAAGGTTGAAACGCTCAAGAACCGCGACGTCGCCGTGTTGGATTGTCACGTCCTTCACCTCAATTTGGTCCAGTTCACCCAATGTGGATTTCTTCACCGCAGTTTCAAAATCCCCTTCGCCCTCCACGAGTTTTTCAGCCAAGTTCTCAGCGGAGACGGCATTTGTGCGCAATTTCAGCAAGCCCCGATTAATGCGCCTTATCGGCATAAACATGGTGCCCGCCAATGCCAAAACCGTAGCCATATCACCCGCATTTAGTTTGCCCTGCTGCAGCAGATAAACGGAAAGAACCAACAAAGCGCCCAGGGTGATCGCGTAAATTGCAGAATTCCCAAGTCCCCACACTTGGTTGAGCAAATGAACTTTTAGCTGCAATTCTCGCTGACCATCAGCGGCGTCATAGAAACGTTGATCCAGAGAATAGTTTTTGCGAAAAATCTGGAATATTTCCCTGTTTCGCAACTGATCAAAGGCCTGCTCGGATACTTCTTCATCTATTTTGTTGGCACGTCGAATGGCCGGGCGAATGAAATTCTGGACAAAATACAACCAGACGAAGTAACCAACGGCACCACCCAACATGACGTAACACAAGGCTGGGTCCAACGCCGCAAACACTGCGCCAAATGCAAGCAGCAACGAATAGATGGGCAGCCCAACCGAATAAACCAAATGATCAACCGAGCTTTGAACAGCGCTTACGCCCCGCGACCAAAGTTCAAGCAATGTCCCTGTGCCATTGTCTTTACGCGCCACCGAATGCCCCAATAGGTGGCCAAAACTGGTCTTTTTGAGCAATAATGTAAACTTGGTCATAACCCGATCAGCAAGATGATCGGCAACGGCGCTGAACAGTTGGATCAGAAAATGCAACCCCGCATAAAGCGCAACCATTTGCATAAGCGCTGCCATCGCATTCGGTTCGTCGACGATTTTTTGCACAAAATCCCCGAAAAGAAATGGCTGATAAATGGCCAAAGCTTGTTGGATCAAATGAAAACAAGTCGCCAAAAGGAGCATCAAGAAATTTTTAGGCGACTTGAGTATTTCTTGAAACAGGCCGTTTCTGTGGCAATAGGCGAACATGCAGCCTCGCAAATGGTGATGTTAGGGATCCGGACCATAAATGCAATCGCACGCTTTTCCAATTGCTTCATTTAGGAATATCGTGCTTGGCAACGACCAACCTTATCCCCACCCATACAAACCTGCTTTACACTTTCATCCATCTTCTGCCCCAAGCGACCATCGACGGATGGCGGGGAAAGTTGAGTTTAACTCCGTTGTCATTCCCGCGAAGGCGGCATGAAAAAGCTAGGTGCCGAGGAAGCGAACACAGTTCGCAACGACGGCGCAAAAAAAGCTAGGTGCCGGGGTCGAGAGCGCAAGCGACCAACGGCGGCATGTAAAAAAGCTGCGCGTTTGGCAAAAGACCCAGAAAAGCACTTTGCTTTCGGTCATGTTCAAACGTTCAGTTTTACTCAGCGTAAAGAAGAAGCAGGTGACCTCGCGGGACGCGGCGGGGGAACGTTTTAGGACTGTTGTCCAGCCGGACACCGAAGGCATCCGTAGGCCGTTTGGCGGGAACTGTTTTCCGTCTTTGTGGGATCAATCAATCCCGTGATCATCAAAAAGGCTCCCTAAGGGAGTTCAACAGTTTTGATGGAACGCAGGTAAAGGGGATAGAAGGGTAAGCACCTCGGGGCGTCGGTTCTAACGCGCAAAACATCTGTTGCACGAGGCGTTTTTTGTCTCATTTCTTACGACCCATAACGAGACAATAATCGCCTCGTGTATCGCATATTAAAGCGTTGCCAGAAAAAGTGGGAACCGGCTTTTCGGTTCGGCAACGCGATCTAAAAAGACCATGAGAAACCCGAATGCGTTGGCATGTCGGGGATTTGGTGCAGCCCCCATCAATTCGTCACCCTCGGACTTGATCCCAGGGTCCACAATGAACTGGCCGCGCTGAAGGTCCGCATGGATACTCGGGTCAAGCCCGAGTATGACGAAGGTGGAGAGGAAGGGACGAAGTCATCGCGACCTAAATACTCATTAACTAGATTGAAGGGGGATTGCCAAGTTCATAGACCGTTTGCGACCAGTACCCCTCGCCATTGGCAGCAATAAGAGTCCAGTGACGTTTGTCCAATTCACTGCCAATAAGCCGGTTAAAAATACCATGGCCAACCAGTAAAATATCTTGATGCTGTTCTGCTGCCTCGATCAACAAGTCCACAGCTTGTGCGGCTCGCAATTTAATTTCGCGGAAAGGCATCGCATTTGCATGGAAGCCAAACAGCCAACCAAGGCGAAACAGAATGCTCCACATTAGAATTGGCAGTCGTAAAATGCGGCCCTCAGTGAACGGCATGCCAGCCTCACTAAACATTGGATCGATGCTGACATTCTGGTCAAGTCCAAGTCGTTTGCAAGACGTCTTGGCCCGTTCCAGATCAGAACAAAAGTGTGCGTTCACTGCGTTGGCTGAGTTCACTGCTAAGTTCGGTGGCGTTGAATCTTCAGCCAAATCGCCCGTCTCGTAAGCGCGGATCACTTGACCGAACTCGTTGGCGGTCACCCATCGGAAACGCAGGGCATCAAGATCAATTTCAGGACGCCCATGACGCATCAGTATGATTTTCATTGTATCCACCAAAAAAGGAACACCCAAACAAAAGGAGTGCCGGGTCCCCGACACTCCAATATTATGTACCAGCATTCAAGCCATTATTCGGCGTGTTTGGCGATCGCTGTTTGGGCTTTGGCCAACAGACCAGCCGCGTCAATGCCCGCGCCCGATGCTTCATCGACCCAACGCTGGATTACCGGTTTCAAGGCCTGTTCAAACTCAGCTGTTTGCTCAGGGGTCAACATGATGTGGGTATTGCCAGCGGCGACGGCTTGGGCAATGCCTTTGTCATCGGTCGCGGCCCAAACTTCGCCAAGTTCCTTCAACCATGCGTCGCCCGATGCATCACGGAACGCTAGTTTGATGTCCTCTGGCAACTCATCCCAGCGCGATTTGTTCATCGACATTTGGAACACAAGCGTGCCGAACCGCACCTTGTCAGCGCCTTCAATTTGGAACTGGGTTTGCTGTTCAAGCTTTAGCGCAGGGATGATTTCCCATGGCACAAAAGCCGCATCCACGGCTTTGGTGGCCAGGGCTTGGGGTAAGGCTGGAACGGGCATAGCCGCCGCAGAAGCACCTAGCGCTTCAATGGTCCAGGCACCGGTACGGGATGGGGTGCGGATTTTTAGGCCCTTCACATCTGCAGGCGTGGTCACGGGTGTTTCAACCGTATGTAGGCCATTGCCGCCATGCACATGGAGGAACATTACCTCAAGGCCCTTATATTCAGCTGCAAGGTCAGTTTCGAACAATTCCGCCATGGCCAAATTGGTTGCACCGGGATTGTTGGTGTGGACGAATGGCAGCTCAAAAACTTCGGTGCGCGGAAATACGCCGGGGGTATATCCGTTTACGGTCCAAACGATATCAACGATGCCATCGCGTGCTTGGCCGACCAATTCTGGTGGACGACCGCCCAGTGACATTGATGGGAAAATTTCAATGCTCACACGACCATTTGACGCCGCTTCAACAGCTTTGGCCCACGGCTCAATTGTTTCGGTTTGGGAAGGCGTCTTCGGCCCAAGGAAGTGGTGCAGCTTAAAGTTATATTCGGCCGCAATAGAAGATGCTGCTGACAACATGGAAATGCCAGATGCAAAAAGGAGTGTTTTAACTGAGAATGTCATGTTTGATCCTGTCCGGTCTCAACTTCAGTCAAGACAATTTGAGGGACTAATAATTGGGCGCACAATGATCAATATGGATGATCTGCGCAACCCCAAAATCACTGAAGCAAAAATAGCGAGAAAGGAATGTGTTTGCATATTCTTAACAATTTGCAATACTTCGAGAATAATCGCTCGATTGACGATTGTGGCAGGCGGGAGAAATCATTAGGGGCATCGCAATCACAAACCCACCAAGAGCATAGGCATTCTTGGAAAATATCCCGACTGCCGGGTTGGTGAAGGTGTGTGAGAGGAGAACTGCAATGTCTACTAAGCTCGTTGTTGGCCTAGATGGTCACGCGTCAGGGCAGCGCGCATTAGCGCACGCTCAGCATTTGGCTAAATTGATTGGCGATTGTGAATTGCTTGTCGTTTACGTCGTGGAATGGTCGCCATTTTCATTTCAAACACCGGAAGAAAATGCGGAACGACATAAACGTCGCGAAGAAGAAATCTCGACAGCTATGGAAAGGGTCATTGATCCGGCTCTAAAAGATTTGCAGGCTGCAGGCTTAACTGCCCGTGGCATCGTGCAACATGGCGATGTGGCAGAAACTTTAAATCGCGTTGCTGAACAGGAGAATGGCAGTCAAATCATCGTCGCCAGATCATCTGAAGGTGGATTTACTAAACGTCTATTTGGCAGTGCCACGTCAAACCTTGTCATGAGCGCAAGCTTGCCTGTGACAGTTGTCAGTTAATTGGGGGGAAATCATGAATAAAATTAAAGCAATTGCGCTGTCGTTGGCGGCGACAGCAGGAACTGTCACGCCTGCCTTATCGCAGGAAGCTATGACAATTGATCAACAGGTCAACGCCGTTTTCGCACAGGTTACTGGACCATTTGTAAGCCTGATCTTCTCACCATTTCCAGGCACCAACTTTCCATGGATTGTGATGTGGTTGGTGGTCGCTGCGACATTGTTCACTTTCTATTTCGCGTTTGTTCAAGCACGCTTTTTTGGCCACGCCATTAGCTTGGTCAAAGGCGACTATTCTGACCCGAACGATGCGGGTGAAGTCAGCCACTTTCAGGCGCTGACCACAGCTCTGTCGGGAACAGTTGGACTTGGAAACATTGCCGGTGTCGCTGTTGCGGTTGGCATTGGTGGCCCGGGCGCGACGTTTTGGATGATCCTGGCGGGCTTGCTGGGCATGGCATCCAAATTCACCGAATGTACTTTGGGCGTTAAGTACCGCAACGAATATGAAGATGGCACCGTATCTGGTGGACCAATGTATTACATCTCCAAAGGCTTCAAGGAATTGGGCCTACCGGGCGGTCGTATACTTGCTGTCCTGTTCTCGGTTTTCTGTATTCTTGGCGCACTCGGCGGCGGAAACATGTTCCAAGCGAACCAAGCACACGAACAGATTTCTGGCATCGTTGGTGCTTACCCAGGTTGGATTACGGGCATCATTTTCGCGGGCGTTGTATTTGCAGTTATCGTGGGGGGGATCAAATCCATCGCAAACGTGACTGAACGTGTCGTTCCGTTTATGGGCATCTTATACGTTGTAGCCGCCTTGGTTATCTTGATCGTGAATTATGACAAGATTGGCTGGGCATTTGGTCAAATCTTTGAAGGCGCATTCACTGGACTTGGTGTTGCAGGTGGTATGGTTGGCGCTTTGATACAAGGCTTCAAACGGGCAGCGTTTTCCAACGAAGCTGGTGTTGGCTCTGCGGCGATTGCTCACTCTGCTGTGCGCACAAAAGAGCCGATTACTGAAGGGTTTGTTTCCTTGCTTGAGCCCTTTATCGACACTGTGGTTATCTGCACCATGACGGCACTTGTGATTGTGATTACGGGTCAATTGATCCTGGATCCAGAAACGGGCAGATATGTGTTGAATGAAGCAGGCACTGCAATTTCTACGATCGATGGCAATTCGGGTGTCTCTTTGACATCAGCTGCGTTTGGCTCTGCCATAAGCTGGTTCCCGTTCGTACTTGCAATCGCGGTAGTATTGTTCGCCTTTTCAACCATGATCTCATGGTCATATTACGGTTTGAAAGCGTGGACCTACCTGTTCGGTGAAGGAAAAAACAAGGAATTGGTTTTCAAGATCTTGTTCTGCGTGTTCATTGTAATTGGTGCCGCTGCAAGTCTTGGTCCGGTTATTGACTTCTCTGATGCGGCGATCTTCTCGATGGCTGTTGTCAATATCTTCGCGCTTTATTTCTTGATGAAGCTTGTAAAGAAAGAGTTGGTTTCATATTCCAGCCGTCTTGAAAGTGGCGAAATCAAAAAATTCAAGCATTAAAACAAAACAGGCGCCCCGTTTGGGGCGCCTGCTCAATAGCGACAATCCGATTACTTACTCTCGAAAACTTATCGGTATCGCTGACAAGCAAGTAGAGCGGATCTTCGTCTTCCTCAATGGTCAAAAATGGAGCCGTCAGGTGAGCAGCGTCACCATTCCGTGCTGTGAACAGAACAAGCGGATAAGTTCATCACCCTTGCGGATGATTTCATTGACTGGCGAGCGTTTTAGAATGGTGCCTAATTCTGCTCGCTATCATCGAAAATAGCAGTCGTTTGACGTTGCCGATTTACATGTAATTGAGTGACATCAGGCCGTGAATAATGGCCAACAATGTCAAGATTTTGTCGTTCTTCACGCACGCGGGCATGATCAATTTCCACCACAAACAGGCCCTCATTGCCCATTTGCGGCTCCAAGATCCAATTGCCATCTGGGCCCGCAACAGCGGAACCTCCATTGGCAAAATGTTCGGGTGCGTTGTTGGTCAACTCGTCATAAAACGGCGTTCCAGCAGGAATATCAGATGGGCGCATGAGGCCGGAAACGGACACAACATAGGAACGGCTTTCAAGGGCAATAAACCGTGTAATATCTTTCGTATTGTGCGTGCCGCCGGGCCAAACCGCGACCCGTAAGTCTTCGCCCTGTGCATAAAGGGCAGCACGGGCCAAAGGCAGCCAATTCTCATAGCAATTTAGTCCGCCAACCGTGAACTCGCCAAGCTTGTGGGTGCGAAGGCCGTTTCCGTCGCCTTGCGCCCAAACCAGCCGCTCGTCATAGGTGGGTTGCAACTTGCGATGCACCGAAGCGATTTGCCCGTTCTTATCAATAAACACCAAAGAGCAATAAAGACTGTGCCCACCGCGATCTGGCGCCCGTTCCATGATGCCGATATAGGCAGACATTGAATGCTGTGCGCAGATTTTGCAGATCGCATCCAAATCACCGCGTTCGATCACTACACCTTGATCAAGATAATGGGCATACATGCGCTTTTGTGCAGGCGAATTGAACCGCGCCCCGTCCGTTAGCTCAACCCAAAATGGATAGCCAGGCACCAGCGCTTCGCCGAAGGTAACGAGGTCAACGCCTTTTGCTGCGGCGTCCGCTACAAAGTCCGTGACTTTGGCGATTGTCTTCTCTCGATCAAGCCAAACTGGCGCGATCTGAGCGAGTGCCACCGACAACTTATCTCTGCTTTGAACCATATTGCGCCCCTCAAACCCAAAATGCACCGCCATAAAGCGATGCATTTGGATTAATTTGTCAATTTGCACGACATGTCAAATGTCAGATAGAATTTTAAGTCTGATTCAATTACATTTTGTTGCCGTTTACCGCAGTTGCCAATTTCGTCTGATTGCAAGTCTGGGGCGCAACTGTGCAAATCGCTTGGTATTGGGACAGAAAAACCTGCCCTGTCAGGTGAGCCAAAAAGTCTGTTTTAGCCAGCTTGTCCATAACCGGGCCTTTGATTTCAGAGAAGTGCAATTTCACATCCTGATCGCCAAGGCGCTCGTTGATTGCCTCTAAGCTTTCCAGCGCGGAGGTATCGATTTCATTGACCGCGGGGCACATCAAAATCACATGTTTAAGTGCGGGTTGATCCGCGACAAGATCATAGATGCGATCTTCAAGGAAACGCGCATTGGCGAAATAAAGGCTTTCGTCAACCCGGAGCGACAAAACAGTGGGTGTTGTTTGCACATCATGCCGATCAATATTGCGGAAGTGTTCGGTGCCTTCAACCAAACCAACAATCGCTGCGTGAGGGCGCGACGTCTTGTAAAGATGCACAGCAATGGAAACCAGAACCCCGGTGCTCACGCCCAATTCAACACCCCACATCAGCGTTACAACCATGGTTGACGCTACAGCAGCAAAGTCTGCCTTCGAGTAATTCCAAGTGCGCTTAAGGATTGAAAAATCAACGAGCGTCATCACTGCAACGATGATGGTCGCGGCTAATGTGGCTTTGGGTAAAAAGAACAAAAGTGGTGTCAGCAATATCGTTGCCAGGGCAATGCCAACCGCCGTAAACGCTCCAGCAGCTGGAGTTCGAGCGCCAGCATCAAAATTGACCACCGAGCGTGCAAACCCGCCGGTTACCGGGTAACCACCGCCAAAAGCAGAAGCGACATTTGATGCGCCAAGTCCGAACAATTCCTGATTGGGATCGATACGTTGGCGGCGTTTTGCGGCCAACGTCTGCGCAACAGAAACAGATTCCACAAATCCAATAATCGAAATCAGTGCTGCAGAACCTGCCAACGAGATGACCAATTCAAGGTCAAGCTTTGGCACCTGAATACCGGGTAAACCTTGCGGCACCGCGCCAACCAGCGCAACGCCCTGCCCTTCAAGACCGAACAAAAAGGCAACCAACGTTGTGATGGCAACTGCAAAAACCGGACCCGTTTTAGCCAAAATGTCCGCCATTCGCTCTTTGAGCCCGAAGGAAAGCAATAGCGGCTTGAGCCCTTTGCGCACCCAAAACAAAAAAGCTGTGGCGGCAATGCCGATCACCAACGTAAACGGATTGATTTGGTTGAGATGAGAGACGATCGATGTCAGCAACTCAGCCAAATTGTGACCGTGCGCATCAATGCCCAAAATGTGTTTAAGCTGACTTGTGGCAATTATAATGCCGGATGCCGTGATGAACCCTGAGATAACCGGGTGTGAAAGAAAGTTGGCCATGAAACCAAGGCGCAACAAGCCCATCACCAAGAGCATTAGCCCAGAGATGAGGGCCAATGCCATGGCGGCAAAAATGTATTCTTCGGTGCCCTGTAGCGCCAATTTGCCAACCGCTGCAGCCGTCATGAGCGAGATCACCGCCACCGGCCCAACCGCTAAGGCGCGACTTGAGCCAAACAAGGCGTAGGCAACCAGTGGTAGAATTGACGCATAAAGGCCCATTTGGGGGGGCAGACCAGCCAGCAACGCGTAAGCGAGTGACTGCGGGATCAGCATGATCGTCACAATGATTGCCGCCACTAAATCACTGGTCAGCGTTTCCCCATTGTAGGTTTTACCCCAATCAAAAATAGGTAGCTTCTTCAATCGCTTGGTGAATTGGCTGACAATCTGGTCCCGCTGGATCATTTATTCGCCCATCGGTACATGCATGGCGGTAGCTTCCTGATTGAGCTCCCACAAAGAGTGAGCGCGAGCGCCCGAACGGCAATAGCCCAACATGGGCTTTGGCATATCGAAATAGCCTTGCGCAAACTTGTCGACATCGGCTTTGCATGCTTGCCCCGGGAGAATGGGTACATGCATGGCAAAAATGCCGAATTTCCTGGCCTCCTCTGCAATATCAGCAAACAAAGGTTGATTGCCTTCTTCGTCATCTGGACGTGCGCAGATGATCGATTTGATGCCTTGTTCCGCCAGCTTAGGTAGATCAGAGAACCCAATTTGGCCGGATGTATAGAAGTCTTCTGAGACTTTATTCATGTTCATTTTTGAATTGAACTCCATGGGGCCATGCTGCGCCAAAAAAGGCAGCAGCACGGATTTAAACACATTTACAATCGTTTGCATAAATCAGAGCTTATTCACCGGTACTTTGAAAAACACATCCCCTTGGTCATCAGCCGGGGGCATTTTGCCGCCGCGCATATTCACTTGCAGGGAAGGAATGATCAGTTTGGGCATATCCAAACTGGCGTCTCGCTCTTCACGCATCTTGACGAATTCATCCTCTGTGATGCCATCTTTGACGTGAATATTGTGTTCCCGTTCGGCATGAACACTGGTTTCCCACTGAATGTCACGTCCGTTCGGTCCATAGTCGTGGCACATGAACAGCCGCGTTTCGTCCGGCAATTGCAACACCCGCATCACGGACCTGTAAAGCGTGCGCGCGTCTCCACCGGGGAAATCCGCCCGCGCTGAGCCGCCATCAGGCATAAACAAAGTATCACCAACAAATGCAGCGTTGCCAACAACGTGGGTCATGCAGGCCGGTGTATGGCCGGGGGTATGCATAACATGAACGCTCAGATTGCCAATTTGGTAGCTGTCCCCGTCAGTGAACAGCTGATCGAATTGCGACCCGTCGCGTTGGAACTCAGTGCCTTCGTTGAACACCTTGCCAAAGACGTCTTGCACAATGGTGATGTTTTCACCAATGCCCATTTTGCCACCCAACTTGCCTTGGATATAAGGGGCTCCAGACAAGTGGTCGGCGTGTACATGGGTTTCGATCAGCCATTCAAGTTCAAGCTCATTGTCTTTGATGAACTTGATGATTTGGTCAGCGCCGCCGTACGAAATCCGGCCTGCGGCGTAATCGATATCCATCACAGAATCGATGACAGCGCATTTATTGCTCGTTGGGTCTTGCACCACATAAGAGATGGTGTTTGTCGGCTCGTCGAAAAACGCCTTGATTTTTGGTTTCACGTCCATTTGTGTCGTGAATGGGAGCGGCTCAATCATAATTCATCCTTTCGACTTCAATTTGTGGTTTTAACGGTCGAAAACGCATTTCGTCCGCGTAAATATTTTGCCGCTGTGATCCCGACGATCATTGCACCGACAAATATGAATGTATCTACATTGACCAACCCGAGTGCAGGAATTGACCCACCGGGGCAAAAGCCCGTGATGCC
This sequence comes from Maritalea sp., assembly GCF_051251695.1. NCBI lineage: Bacteria > Pseudomonadati > Pseudomonadota > Alphaproteobacteria > Hyphomicrobiales > Devosiaceae > Maritalea > Maritalea sp. Next base: position 114,401 of record NZ_JBPOEU010000010.1, read on the forward strand.
CCAACCCAGACCAAATGTAGCTGATCCCAAAATCAATGTCGTATCAATTTGCTTTGCGGCAGGAAGCGAAAACACATCTTCTAGAACTGGTTTTGGCCGCTTAAGCACAAAGAAATAGCCAATAGCTGTGACCACTAGCGCCGATATCATCACAAGAAGCAGGCTCGGGTCCCAAGTGCCTGCAATGTCGAAAAAGTTCAGCACTTTAGCTGGGTTTGCCATGCCGCCAATAGTAATGCCGATGCCGAAGATAAGGCCGATAACGAATGTTGAAATCAAACGCATGATCAAATGCCTCCAATAAGGTGACGGATAACGAACACGGTGACAAATGTTGCAGCCATAAAGGTTGCGGTGGCGGCAATCGAGCGCAAAGATAAACGCGCCATGCCGCAAACACCGTGGCCGGACGTGCATCCAGACCCATAGTTGACACCAAGACCAACAATGATGCCACCCACGATTACGGCGCCAATAGAAACCGGGTTTTCAAATGGAACAGGTGTTCCCGTAATTGTTGAAACAACAACGGGCCCTAGAACAGCGCCAAACAAAAACGACGCGCGCCACGGCCAATCAGCTTGCACTGGCGGCAACATGCCCGCCAGAATGCCTGTCATGCCGGCAATGCGCCCATGAAATGCCATAAGCAGCACGGACGCCAGTCCAATCAAACTGCCACCAAGAATTGCTTCTAACGGTGTAAACTCAGTCATACCCCTATTACCTCGCTTCGTACTCTGTCATAATAATTGAAATCATCTCTTGCATTCATATATGCGCACATTCTAATATAGTCAATATGGATATCGAAAAACTAGAAAAAAATGCCGATGCGGCAGCAGAGCTTTTGGGCGCAATGGCCAATGCCAATCGCCTTACAATTCTGTGTAATTTGGTCGGATGCGAAAAACCCGTGACCGAGCTGGTGGAGCTTGTCGGGCTTAGCCAACCTGCGCTTTCTCAACATTTAGGGAAATTGCGGGCGCTTAAGCTTGTCAAAACGCGCCGAGAGGGCAACGTTATTCATTACTCACTCACGTCTGGCGAAGTTGAGGCCGTGCTGAATACGCTTTACGGCATATATTGTGCGCCTAAAGACCAAACCTGATTTGTTGATTTAGTTGCCGATCCGCTTTATTGAAGCGCTGGCGCCAATGTGGGGTTGGACCGTTTTGTCAGATCAATTAGGGTCAATCTCATGAGTGCTTCAACCAACAAAAAACCCATTAGTGCCAAAAAAATTATGGGCATGAAGGGCCAAGAACCGATTGTGTGCTTGGCCGCTTACACCACGCCGATTGCGCGAATGGCAAACGTGCATTGTGATTTAATCCTTGTGGGGGACAGTGTAGGCATGGTGTTGCATGGCCTTCCCTCCACCCAAGGCGTTTCAGTTGACATGATGGTGATGCACGGCCAAGCGGTGCGACGCGGGGCAGATTTGGCGCTGGTTGTGGTGGATTTGCCGTTTGGCAGCTACGAAGCCAGCCCAGAGCAGGCTTTTGAAACAGCGTCTTATATTATGGCACAAACAGATTGCTCGGCCATCAAACTGGAAGGTGGCGCGCATATGGCACCCACAATTCAGTTTTTGGTAGACCGCGGCATTCCAGTGATGGCCCATGTGGGGCTTACCCCACAATCTGTTAAAGGCATTGGTGGCTATGCGGTGCAAGGGCGTGGCGAAGACCGCCAACGGGTACTTGATGACGCCACAGCCGTTCAAGATGCTGGCGCGTTTGCTGTTGTTTTGGAAATGGTGACAGAAGAACTGGCAATTGAAGCCACCAAAGCGTTGCATATTCCAACCATTGGCATTGGCGCTTCCAACCAATGTGACGGGCAAGTGCTGGTGGTGGATGACATGCTGGGGATGTTCCAAGACTTCAAACCAAAATTCGTCAAACGATTTGCGCAGTTGGGCGAAGCGGCTGAAACCGCCATTGCGACCTATGCCGATGAAGTGAGAACCCGCCAATTCCCCGGCGATGACCACATCTATGCGGACAAAAAATGAGTCCGGTGATCGTTCGCACTGTCGATGAATTACGCAAAAAGGTGCGTGGGCTTCGTGACCATGGGCGCACCATTGGCTTTGTGCCGACAATGGGCGCACTGCATGAGGGGCATTTAAGTCTTGTGCGGGCCGCAAAAGCGGACGGACATGCGACTATTGTGTCGATTTTCGTGAACCCTACACAGTTCAATGACCCGAAAGACTTGGAAAAATATCCTCGCAACGAAGCCGCAGATGTTGCGCTTTTAGCGCCGTTGGACGTCGCGATTGTATTCGCCCCAACTGTTGATCAGATGTATGTGGATGGGTTTTCGACCAAGGTCAGCGTTACCGGAATTAGCGAAGTCTTGTGCGGGGCGACGCGTCCTGGCCATTTTGATGGTGTAGCGACAATAGTGAGTAAATTGCTGTTACAGGCTTTGCCTGACGCCGCCTATTTCGGGCAAAAAGACTATCAGCAATTGGCGGTGATCGACCGCGTGGTGGCGGACTTGAACATTCCCACTGAAATTGTGGGCTGCCCGATATTACGGGAAGTAGATGGCTTGGCGATGTCTTCACGCAATGTGCGATTATCTTCAGCAGGTCGACAAGCGGCACCCGTTCTGCTTACGACGCTAAAAGATGCAGCGACTAAAATTGCTGGCGGCGCAGATATAAGTACAACAATAGATGAGGCGCAAAAAACAATATTGGGTGCAGGATTTTCCAACATCGACTATTTGGAATTGCGCGCAAACGCTGATTTGGCCAAACTGAGCAGGTTCGACCGCCCTGCCCGACTGTTCGTTGCGGCGTTTCTGGATGGGGTTCGCTTGATCGATAATCTAGAAATTGGTGACGCGTAAGGTCGCGCCACCAAATTGTTTTTATGCGCTCAGTTCTTCCTGGGTTGCCGGATTGATAAATCCGCCAGATTGTCGCTTCCAAAGCTGAGCGTAGACGCCATCCTTTTGCAGTAACTCGTCATGAGAACCGTCTTCGATGATTTTGCCGCCATCCATAACAATCAACCGGTCCATTTCGGCAATTGTTGAAAGACGGTGCGCAATGGCAATCACGGTTTTGTTCTGCATCAAATGTTGCAACTGCTCTTGGATCGCCGCTTCAACTTCACTGTCGAGCGCCGAGGTCGCTTCATCCAAAATCAAAATCGGTGCGTCTTTTAGCAACACCCGTGCGATGGCAACCCGCTGGCGCTGACCGCCGGACAGTTTCACGCCGCGTTCGCCCACATGGGCGTCGTAGCCTTGACGTCCCTTAGGGTCGGTTAGCTCCAAAATGAAGTCATGCGCTTCGGCTTGTTTGGCCGCTGCAATCATCATTTCTTCTGTTGCGTCTGGGCGACCATAAAGCAAGTTTTCGCGCACCGAACGATGAAGTAAAGACGTGTCTTGCGTCACCATTGCGAGGTTTTCACGCAAACTATCTTGGGTGACAGAAGCGATATCATTACCATCGATCGTGATGGCGCCTTTTTCGACATCGTAAAACCGCAGCAAGATATTGACCAAGGTCGACTTGCCCGCACCTGAACGCCCCACAAGGCCGATTTTTTGCCCGGCAGGAATGTCCAACTTAAGATTTTCGATAATGCCTTTATCGCTGCCATAGTTAAAAGTGACGTCCTGAAAGGCAATTTTGCCTTTCACTTCAGGAATTGGCTGCGCACCAGGCTTATCACCCACCAAACGCGGCAAGGAGATTGAGTTGATACCGTCTTGCACCGTGCCGATATTTTCGAACAATGCAGACATTTCCCACATCACCCAATAGGACATGCCCCAGATGCGCAAGATGATCCCCAAAGCGACAGCCACGGGGCCAGGTTGCACTAAACCTTCCAGCCAAAGCGAAATGCCGATCCAAGCGACCGTGAACAAAAGCACCGAATTCATACATACGATAATGATGTCCAGCGACGCGCCTAGCCGCATTTGGCGATGCACGGTTTTAAGGAACCCGTCCATGCTTTCTTTGGCGTAAGCTTCTTCGCGGTTTGAATGCGAGAACAGCTTTACCGTGGCGATATTGGTGTAGCTATCGACAATACGTCCGGTCATCAAAGAGCGTGCATCTGCTTGATCTGCGGAAATCTTGCGCATGCGCGGCACAAAATAACGCATCAACGCGATATAGCCGACCAGCCAAATGACAAATGGCACCATCAAGCGCCAGTCCGACGCCAAAGTGACGACGAGAATACCCAAGAAATAGGTGACGACATAAACCAAAATGTCGAGAATTTTCATCACTGTTTCGCGCACAGCCAAGGCGGTCTGCATCAGCTTAGTGGCGATGCGGCCCGCGAACTCGTCTTGGAAATAGGTCATGGATTGACGGATCAAATATCCATGAACATCCCAGCGAATGCGCATTGGAAAATTGCCCAACAATGTCTGGTGCATAACCAACGATCCGAAGATGGAAATCAACGGCTTCGCCACGAGAATAACAATGCCCATGAACATCAGGCTTGGCCATTCCTGTGCAATAAATGTTTTCGGGTCACTTTCGGAAAGCCAGTTTACGACGTTCCCCAAAAACCCGAACAACATAACCTCGGTTAGAGCGATCAACGCCGAAACCACGGCCAACATGATCAGCCAGACTTCCATGCCCTTGGTGTAATGCCGACAAAACGCATAAAGCGTTTTAGGTGGACGCGTTGGCTCATTTTTCGGATATGGGTCTATCCGGCTTTCAAACCAGTCAAAAATTCTTCCCATTGCGATCATCTCTTATTTAATAAGTTTTTTCTTTTTTTAATTGATTTTTAGACGAAAGGCAACTGCCTTCAAATTGTTATTCCGCAGCGGCAAATCCACCGGACTGACGTTTCCACAATTGGGCATAATGCCCACCCAACTTTAATAACTCTTCATGGGTTCCATCTTCCACCACTTGGCCATCATCCATAACCAAAAGCCGATCCATCGCTGCGATTGTGGAAAGTCTATGTGCAATTGCGATGACGGTTTTATCCGCCATCAATTCTTGCAATTGCTCCTGAATAGCCGCTTCAACTTCACTATCCAGCGCCGAAGTTGCTTCATCAAGCACCAGAATGGGCGCATCTTTAAGTAAAACACGCGCAATCGCAATACGTTGGCGTTGGCCACCTGAAAGCTTCACGCCGCGCTCGCCAACCTTGGCATCATATCCCTTGTTGCCATCTTCATCTTGCAAATCAAGAATAACATCATGGATTTTGGCCCGCTTTGCAGCCTGAACCATTTGCTCTTGGGTTGCATCAGGATAGCCATATTTAATATTGTCACCAACTGAACGATGCAGCAAAGACGTGTCTTGGGAAACAAAGCCAATCGCTTGGCGCAGACTGTCCTGCCCGACCCGAGATATGTTTTGCCCATCAATCGTAATCACACCTTTTTCAGCATCAAACAAACGAAGCAGCAAATTGACAATCGTCGACTTGCCCGCACCAGAACGGCCGATCAAACCGACTTTTTCACCCGGTTTGATATTGAGGCTAAGCTCATCGATAACGCGCTTGTCCGCGCCACCGTCGTAATTGAACTTCACCTTTTCAAACGCGATCGATGCGTTTTGAATTTGTAAGTCCGGTGCGTTTTTATCGTCAGTCATGGTCAGTGGTTTGGCGATGGTTTCCATGCCATCACGCACTGTGCCCATGTCCCGGAAAATGCCCGACGCGACTTCCAAAATCCAACCTGAAATATTGAGCAATTGCCAAACGAACGGCACGATCATAGCGAATTGGCCGGTGGTGATGATCCCATTGTTCCAATAGACCAGCGCCAAATAACCCGTTGTGATCATCAAAATCGTATTGATGATGAAAAGGCTTGCCCACATACGGGTAAAAATACGCATGAGGTTGCGGAACTGCTTGATGTTTTCCTCAACCGACCCAGCCACATATTTGTCTTCAATATTGCCAGTAGCAAACGTCTTAAGCGTTTGGATGTTGGTGTAACAATCCACCATCCGTCCGGTCACGACCGAGCGTGCGTTCGAATTGATTTTGGACTGTTTCGCGATGGCGGGCAGACAGAAATACATCAGGGCCAGATAGGCCGTGGCCCAGCCCAACAAGGGAAATAAAAACACGATATCCTGATTGGCCAATACACTGGTGGCCACGATGAAGAACACCACCATGTACCAAACCGCATCGATGACCTCCATCGCGCTGCTTTCCAGCGCAGGACCCGTTTCAAATACTTTTGACGCGATACGGCCCGCGAAGTCTTTTTGGAAAAATGTCCAGCTTTGACGCACCACATGCCAATGGGATTGCCAACGCACCCGGCCCACGAGAGATGGCACGATGGTGTGATATTGGACAAGAACATCTAGGATAAAAATTGATGGTCGCAGCGCAAGCGTTATGCCCATCGCCAAGAGCAGCGTGCCTTGGTCCTTAAACAATGTTCCTGGCTCTGTGCCAGACACGAGATCAACTATAGTGCCCAGGAAAACTGGGATCATACTATCTATAGCGGCGCCGATTGCCACAATGACAATTTTGAACATGATGGGCGTTCTAAATTGGTTCAAAAAGTACAAATAGAACTTCACCAAGTCCATCGGTGGATGCGGATTTGGTTCAATATGAGTCGGCGAATAGTGCTTCTCGAACCAAGCAAAAATTGAATTTAACATGTCTGATACACTAAAAAGGTTGGCAAGCTGGCCCGAAACGACCAGCTTTTTAGAATACATGGTGTGGACGCATATTGCTGTAGCAGACCAGCCACAGTAGCGTTACTAAAAAAAACTTAAGTGATTCGTGCAACCGAATTCTAAACTGGGATGAGAGCAAGCAATGAGTGACGACCACGCCACCACCTACCTAAGTGATTATAAACAAAGCGATTATGTTCTGGAAACGACCGAACTAGATGTCGTGTTTGCCCCTGACGAAATGGACGTTAAGGCGAAGCTGACATTTTCGCTTCGGGAAGGCACGGCGCCGGGCCAGACCCTAAAACTGGATGGGGAGCGCATGGAATTGGTGTCCATCTCGGTTGATGGTCACCCGCTGGAAGAAAGCGAATATATTGTCACGGACAAGTCGCTTGAAGTTTCCAGCCCGCCGGAAAAATTCGTTCTTGAGACCGTTGTGCGGCTGAAACCAGAAGCCAACAAGTCGCTTGAAGGTCTTTATCGGTCCAGCGGTGTCTGGTGTACCCAATGCGAGGCGGAAGGGTTCCGCCGGATCACCTATTTCTATGATCGCCCTGATGTGATGTCCGTATTTACGGTGCGGATGGAAGCCGACAAATCCGACGCGCCGGTTCTCCTGTCAAATGGTAACCCGGTTGAAAGTGGTGACTTGGACGGCAACAGACATTTTGCCGTGTGGCACGACCCGCACCCCAAACCATCCTACCTGTTTGCGATGGTTGCTGGTGATTTGGCCCACATCTCGGATGAGTTCACAACGAGTTCTGGCAAGCATGTTGATCTGGCGATTTATGTTGAGCACGGCAAAGAAGGCCAATGCGCATGGGCCATGGACAGCCTGATCAGGTCGATGAAGTGGGATGAAGAGCGCTTTGGTTGCGAATATGATCTCGATGTCTTCAACATTGTCGCCGTATCAGATTTCAATCTTGGTGCGATGGAAAACAAGGGCCTCAACATCTTTAACGACAAGTACATCTTGTCGGACCCGCAAACGGCTACGGACCAAGATTACGAGAATATCGAAGCGATTATCGCGCACGAATATTTCCACAATTGGACCGGCAATCGCATCACTTGTCGCGACTGGTTTCAGCTGTGCCTAAAAGAGGGCCTGACGGTTTTCCGGGATCAGGAATTCACCAGTGACGAACGTTCGCGCGCTGTGAAACGGATTGAAGATACACGCGATCTGCGGGCGCATCAATTCGCTGAGGATTCTGGGCCATTGTCGCACCCGCCTCGCCCCAATCAGTTTAAAGAGATCAACAACTTTTACACCGCAACAGTGTACGAAAAAGGCGCGGAAGTTGTGCGCATGATCTTGACCTATTTGGGCAAAGACACGTTCCGCAAGGGCATGGACATTTACCTAGAGCGCCATGATGGCGATGCTGCTGTCATCGAAGATTTTGTGAAATGCTTTGAAGATGCCAGTGGCAAAGACCTATCCCATTTGCAAAAATGGTACACGGTTGCAGGTCGCCCTGAGATCAATGTCAGCCATTCCTATGACGCTGAAAATAAGCGGTTGAGCGTGACTTTAGCGCAGACCAACAAAGCAACGCCTAATGACGCTGAAAAAGAGCCTAAATTCATTCCAATTCGCTTTGGTCTTGTTTCCAACAATGGTGTTGATCTTAACTGGAACAGCGTGTCTGGGGCTCAGGTTGAAGGCGACTTGATGATTATGGACCAGGCCGAGCACCATGTGGTTTTTGAAGGCGTTTCAAGCAAACCAACCCTATCGCTTTTCCGCGAGTTTTCATCTCCAGTGAGTGTAAAATCAGACCTCACCATGGAAGACAAACTCAATCTAGCCCGTTTAGATAATGATCCGTTCAACCGCTGGGACAGTTTGCAAAATGTTGCCCTTGATATTTTGGTGCCTGCTGCAAAAGTGGGAGGTGAAGATCCTTCACCTCAAGATCTAGGCAAATTGGCAGATGCGTTCCGTGCGATCCTGATTGACGACGACGTTGACAATGCCTTCAAGGCGCTCGCATTGGCTCTGCCCTCTCAAATTGTGTTGGCAGAACATGTAGGCACCGACATCGACCCCGAACGCGTTTATGACGTGCGTCGGATGTCGCTTTCTGCCATCGCATCGATGATCGAGCCTGAATTGGCAGCGGCGTATAAGTCGCTCGTTGATGATGCCGATTATTCGCCAGACGCGGCATCTGCCGGAAAACGCGCATTGAAGAACCAATGCCTTGGTTTGCTGTTGGCGGCGGATGATGAAAAAGGCAGTCAGGTTGCTGTTGCCCAATATCATGAGGCAGCCAACATGAGCGACAGGAGCGCCGCCCTTGGTGCGCTGGCAAGTGCTGGGCACCCTGCAGCCAAAGAAGTGCTGGCTCATTTCCGAGAAAACTATTGCGACAATATTTTGGTTTTCGACAAGTGGCTTAGCCTAAATGCGATTATGCCTGATAGTGCCGCGCTTGATCGGGTAAAGTCATTGATGGACGATCCGCAGTTTAACATTGAAAATCCAAACCGGGTCCGTTCACTTGTGGGGGCGTTTGCGTCCAACCAAGTGCAGTTTGGCCGAAGAGATGGTGCGAGCTTTGAGTTCATCACTGGTTTGGTCGCTGACATTGATACGCGGACGCCACAATTGGCCGCACGTCTTTTGACGATGTTCCGGTCGTTCAAAAAATACGAATCAACGCGTCGGGAAGCGGCACGATCTGCGCTTGAAAACCTCAAGAATGACTCCAAACTGTCGCCAGATTGCACTGACATTTTGGAGCGCACGTTGAACGGGTAATTTTTTTCAATGCATAAGTGATTCAAAAGACTCAACGAATTTTTTATGGTTAAAAATCTATGAATTAGGGGCTCGACAACGAGCCCCTTTTTGATTCAAGCTATCACTCAACGAAGATCAAATTACTTCGTAAGGGCATATCAGGTTTTATTGGAGGGTGAATGATGACGACGGAGCAATCCGGCGGCACCGATAAAGGATTCCGTTCAACGCACAATGTGCAGGACGAAGGTTCCTTCAGCCAGCCAAGAACACTCACCCTCAGCCCATGGCAACAGCTTTTTAGCAACGACGAAAATGCGCTGTTGGAAAACGCTAAACTTCTGATTTTACTTTGTGTTCTAACGATCGTGATTTTTGCGACCCAGGACTTATCGCTTGCCGTTCGCGCACCAATGTTGATTGGTGTGATCATTGTTACATTTTCATTGTTTCGGCTGGTCAATTTCACACAGGCCGTGCCGCAGCCGACAACAGAAGAACCCGTCAACCGGCTTGTTCAAACACTTGAGCATCTGCCCCATGGCCTTGCGCATTGGGACCAAAACGCGCAGCTGATTTGGTGCAACGCAGCGTATCGCGATTTTATGGGTTTAAGCGCGGAAATGTGCGAACAAGGCACGCGCTATAGTGACATTATGAGCGTGGCAAGCAGGCCAGTTTCTTTTGATGCTCGGTTGGACGACGAACACCACAGGCTCGTTGTCGCCACCTGCGACAATCAAAAGATTATTCAAATTGAAGACATTGCAGATCAAGAACAAAACTTCCTGACGATTATCACTGACAATACCGAACAGCACCAAATATCAAAAGCCAAGAAAAGCCTTGAAGGCCAATATCGCGAACTTGCAAAACAATATCACGCCGAGAAAATCGCAGCCGAAGCCGCAAGCCATTCGAAAACAAGCTTTCTCGCGCACCTCAGCCATGACATGCGCACACCGCTTAATCACATTATCGGATTTGCAGACCTTGTGCAGCACGAGCCCTTTGGGCCTTTGGGTGACCAGCGCTATACCAACTATGTTGCAGACATTAAGCGATCAGGTGAAGAGCTCCGTGATAGTTTCGCCTCTGTTCTTGATTTGGCGCAGCTTGAGGGCGGAGAGGTCGTTCAGCAAAATGTTGATATCGATATGTACAAATTCGTCCAAGACACTTTGCGCCGTCATGCGGCCCGCGCCAAACGCGCAGGATTGACGCTAGACGTTGTTAGCTTGTGCGACGGCCATGTTGATGCAGACCCTGCTCTGTTGCGCCGTATGGTGGACAATCTGATGGATAATGCGATCCGCTTTACCCAAGATGGCGGGAACGTGTTTTTCAACTGCTGGAGCGGTATTGATGGGGTTGTGCTGGAAATAACCGATAGCGGCATTGGCATTCCAAAAGAACGGGTAGATTTGCTATCTCAACCGTTCGTTTTGGGGGAAGCAGCATTCGCCAAAGAACACAAGGGATTGGGCCTTGGCATCGCCACATCCCGCGCCATCGCTGAACTTTGCGGCGGCTCTTTATTGATCGATAGTAACCCAGGTATCGGTACGACGGTTGCTATTACGTTGCCCACTTTTATCGAAGAAGGCACCAAACAAATTGCTGCAAGCGAAACATTAGAAAAAGTCGCTTAGCGATTCTATTATTTGACAAAACTCGCAAACAACGTCCGTGTTGATTGTTGCCGATCATCAAGTTCTTGTGCCAATAATTCCAAACTCGGAAAATTGCAGGTTCGGGTGAGTAACTCGACGAAGCCATCACTCCAATTTTCAGCCGGCAATGGATCGATGAGACAGGCAGCGCTTAGCTGCATGATCACGGTATATAGATGGTAAGTCATCGAGATTTGCTCGAAATCAATTAGTTTGTTCTGCTTTGAAAGCGCGGCAAAAACCTCAAGCGGTGGCGCTTGCGGCACCCCCAATTTTTTGCCATCGCTCAACTGAGCAAACTGCACCATAAATTCGAGATCGATCAAACCGCCATCGGCGAGTTTGATGTCCCACACCGATTTTGCAGGGCGATCTTTGAGCAGCTTTTGCCGCATATCCAAAACGTCGGCGGTGGTTTTTTCCACATCTTGTCGCGCCGCCAATACATCTTGGATAACGCTTGAAATTTTGGCTTCCAATGTCCCATCAGCCAAAACAGCCCGTGCGCGGGAAAGGGCCATATGTTCCCACGTCCACGCGTCGTTTCGTTGATAATTTTCAAATCCCTTAAGACTGGTGGCCAAAGGCCCGGCATTGCCGGAGGGTCGCAGGCGCATATCCGTTTCGTAAAGCACCCCTTGGGCAGTGGGAGCAGATATTGCAGCAACCAAGCGTTGGGTCAGTCGAATAAAATACTGAGATGTGGCCAGTGGTTTTTGACCGTTGGATTGGTCCGATCCCTCGGGCGCGTCATATATCAAAATGAAATCAAGATCAGATTGCGCGTTCATTTCGCGGCTAGCAAGTTTGCCGAACGCCAACAGCGCGACCTCTGCGCCCTCGACCTTGCCATGCTTCACTTCAAACTCGCGGCGAACTGCCTCAAACACCCAATTCATCAACACTTCGGCTAGGGCACTAAATTGTCGGGCAGCAATATCGACCGCCAACGTGCCTGCCACCAACCCAGCACTGATCAGAAAGATTTGCTCTTGCCCAAAAATACGCGCCCGATCAATTAGGTCTTCATAAGATCTGGCTTCCCCTAAAAACTCTTGAGCCTTTTGGTTGATTGTTTCCGGACTTGGTACATCATCATAAAATGCAGGGTCGATAAGCCCATCAACGATATGAACCCGCGTCAGAATGGCGTCGGTCATGCGCGGCGCGGCGGCCATAAAGTCGATCAATAAATGCTGTAATCTGAGATTGTTCTGCAACAGTGCAAACAGCTGAATGCCGGTGGGTAATTTGGATAAAAAGAAATCAAACTGGCGCAAAGATTCGTCTGCATTACGGGCATTTGAAATCGCGCGCAGCAAACTGGGCACCAATGTCGTTAGATTTTGTCGCGCCCGATCGGCGCGGGTAGCAGCGTAACTGCCATAGTGCCAGCGCCTTATGGTTTCAATCGCTTTTGACGGGTCTTTAAAGCCAATATCGGAAAGGGTCGTCCACGTTTGTGGGTCATCATCGCTGCCGGTGAAAACAAGATTGCCCAGATCGCCGCCTTCGTCGTCGTCCCTAAACAGTTCCCCATAATGATCGACCACCGCATCAATGCAGGTTCGGTAAGCACTTTTGAACGCTTCAACGTCTTTGAAGGGCAGCAGGGCAACGATTGGTTCCAATTGTTGATCATTGTCAGGCAACGCATGGGTTTGCTCGTCATTGATCATTTGAACGCGATTTTCCACTGCCCGCAAAAACCAATAACGCTCAACAAGCCCGATTGCGATTTCCCGGTCGATCCAGTTGGTGGCAGCCAATGCATTCAACGTATCGCTGGTTGAACGGGTGCGCAAAAGTGGGTCGCGACCACCGGCAATCAATTGCTGAACTTGAGCAAAAAATTCAATTTCCCGAATACCGCCGCTACCCAATTTAACATTGTGCCCGAGCACCATGCGCCCTGCGATGTTTTTGGCCGTATTGATTTGACGTTTAATCGCTTTGATATCGCCGATGGTCGCGAAATCAAGGTGCTTGCGCCAAATGAAGGGAGATAGTTCTTGAAGGAAAGCGTCCCCGGCCTGAATATCGCCAGCGCATGGACGCGCTTTAATCCAAGCGGCACGTTCCCAGTTCTGCCCGCGCGATTCATAATAGCTCATTGCCGCACCGACAGAGATCGCCACTGGCGTCGAACCGGGATCAGGGCGAAGACGCAGGTCGGTACGGAAAACATAGCCGTTCTCGTCGCGATCCTGCATGAAGCTCGTGAGGTCTCTCACGATTTTTTCGTATATCCGGGCAACCCGTTTGTTATCGGCAAATGGGCAGCGGGAAAGATCGTAAAAGGCGACAATATCGATGTCCGACGAGTAGTTTAGTTCCAGACCACCATGCTTACCCAAGGCAAGGATGGTCAGGCCTGATTGACGCGCGGGTCTGATCGTTGGATCAATTTCAATACCCAACTCAGTAAACCGAGCCGAGGTGAGATTATCCAGCGCCGCATCAAGACATTTATCGGCAAAAAGGGCCAAACTCTTTGTGGTGATTTCTGCGGTGATCGCACCGGAAACTTCGGCCACTGCTGTCACCAAGGCAATGCGGCGTTTAAGCTGGCGCAGCGATTTGCGCAGTTCATGCTCCTCGACTTCCGGCGCTGCGGCAGTATCAGCATCGTGCAGAATTTGAGATATAATCTCATCAACCGGTTGAGCAAGGCTCGCTTCGAACCAGACCAAATTGAACCGCGCGCAGTCCAACAAATAGGGTGCAGCATTGAAAATTGGGACTAGGCCAGACTTGCAGCTTTGCAGGTTTTTAAGTGTCTGGTCAGATTGGGTGAGCAGTTCGTCAAACGCCGAATTATCTCCATATGTTTTTTCAAAGCTTTGGAGATGGTTGGCGAGTGAGGACATTTAGCGCTCCGTTGGTAGGGTCAACCGGATCAATGCCCCCGGCTGATTGTCAAGAATCTCTATTGTCCCTTTATGCAGCCGCGCGACGGCCGCGACAAGGCTGAGACCGAGGCCGGAGCCCGGTTCTGATCGACTTTTCTCCAAACGCACGAAACGTTCCAGCACTTTTTTCCGGTCCGCTTCCGGAATACCAGAGCCATTATCTGCGACTTCAACGACAATGTCCTGCCCCGAAGTGCGTAAACTGACCATGATCGCGGGATCATTCTTGGCCCCTTTGGCATATTTAATCGCGTTTTCAACCAGATTGACCAACGCCTGACCAATCAGTTCGCGACTGCCCGAAAAGGCCGGTAGTTTTTCTACCTTGGTTGAGAGCGTGATTCCGGCATCTTCTGCAACCGGTTCATATAGTTCAGTAATATCTGCAACCACCTCTGCCAAATCCAACGCCGAATATGCGCTTGATGGCGTCCCGGCTTCAACGCGGGCGATAAGCAACAATGCATTGAATGTGCGGATGAGTTGATCGCATTCCTCAATGGTACTCTCAAGCGCGTCACGCCGTTGTTCTGGCGACGTGCCGTCTTTGAGCGCACCTTCAACGCGGTTACGCAAGCGCGTGAGCGGTGTTTTCAGGTCATGCGCCACATTGTCGGTGACTTCTTTTAGCCCCTGCATCAATTGCTCAATACGTTCCAGCATGGCGTTGAGGTTGGTGGCCAGTCCATCGAATTCGTCGTTGCGTTTGGTTACGGGTATGCGTTCGGACATCGATCCGGACATGATCTTACGCGCCGTGTCCGACACGGTATCAACCCGCTTAAGCACTGATCGAGTGGAAATGATCCCCACAATGATCGACAAAATGATGATCCAAATAACGCCCCACATAAAGGCCTGAAAAATGGCAGCACTAAACCCGCGACGTTCCACAATGTCGCGACCAACAACTAGGCGAAAGCCGCTGGGCAATTGAAAGCTTTTGACCAGGGCAACGCCATTGGCGCGCGGGTCATCTGCGTTAAATCCATCGCCCCGATCATACTTGAATGTATGGGTGCCCGGGTTTTCCAAAACATCAATCGGCACGGTGGGTACGTTGCCAGCAATACCCAATCCGGATGCGTCGGAAACATAATATATGCCCGGCCCAGGTCTGTTTGCCGCTCGTTGCAGCGCAACAATTAACCCACGCGTACCAAGCCGCTGGTATTGCTTGTTAAACTGGCTGATCTCTCGATCAATTGTTTGCAATTGCTGCTGCTGGATCATGATGGACGTCTGAAAGGCGATATAGCCCAAAATGGCGATAGCGAACACGACAAACATCCCGACCAACAATGCGGTCAGCCGAAATGTTGTTGTGCGCCAAAGCTGCCAAAAGCTATGCACGAACCATATATCCTGCACCACGAATGGTATGAAGAACTTGGGATTGACGTCCCTTATCGATTTTAGTGCGCAGTCGCGACATATGGACGTCGATCACGTTGGTTTGTGGGTCGAAATGATAGTCCCATACATTTTCCAGCAACATGGTGCGTGTGACCACCTGCCCGGCATGTTTCATAAGATATTCCAGCAGACGAAACTCGCGAGGCTGCAACGTGATTTTTTCGCCTTCACGTTCAACGTTGCGGGACAATCGATCAAGGGTTAAGTCCCCGACCTGATATGCGGTTGATGCTTCTGCGGGCGCCGTACGCCTCGCCAGCACTTCGATACGGGCCAACAGTTCGGAAAACGCATAGGGTTTGGTAAGATAATCATCACCACCTGCACGCAATCCGGTAACCCGGTCATCGACTTCGCCTAGTGCGGACAGGATCAGCGCGGGGGTTTCGTCATTTTCAGCCCGGAGCGATTCAATGATTGAAAGACCGTCGCGTCTTGGCAACATGCGATCAACAATCAGAATATCGTAATCCATGGAACTGGCCATCGCGTAGCCCGTTTCGCCATCTGCGGCGTGGTGGGTGATGTGCCCAGCCTCATCCAATGCCTGAATGAGGTAATTTGCCGCTTCGCGATCATCTTCAATCAAAAGAATCTTCATGGTGGCAAATTACCCCTTCCTTGGTTCAGATACAATTATTGGCCGCCCTTTTTTGGGCGACCAATAGAATTGACGTTATTCGATTGGTAGTCCGATAAAGCGTGTGTTGCCATCGCGAACGACTTTCACCAACATTGTTGTGCGTTCCGCACTCACAACCTCATTGATGGCGTCTTCAAAATCGGCAACAGAATTTACCGGCATTGAATTGGCTTGAAGGATCACGTCGCCTGGGGCTAAGCCTTTATCCGCTGCGTTGCTTTCTTCCATAATGTCAACGACAACAAGACCGTCGCCTTCTTCATTTGGCACCAAAACCAAACCTGTGGCGGTTTCCTTTGGCTCCATTGGGTCGGCAGGCACCTCTTCTGGTGGTGGTGCCAACGCTTGTTCTTCGGTCAAAGTTGCGAGCTTCACGCTAATTTTTTTGCGTTGTGCGTCGCGCCAAATCGTCAATTCAACTTCTGTTTCAGGGCTGAATTGAGCGATGATCCGAGCCAAATCCCGGGCATCATCAATTTTCTCACCCTGTACGCGCAGGATGATGTCGCCAGATTGAATGCCAGCTTTTTGTGCCGGTGAGTCTGCACGCGGCTCGGTGACCAACGCGCCGGTCGCTTTAGCCAAGCCAACGCTTTCAGCAATATCGTCTGATACGTCTTGGATGGAAACACCCAAATAGCCACGTGTGACATTACCGTCATCGATCAGATCAAACACGACTTGTTTAACGACATTTGCTGGTATCGCAAAAGCGATTCCGACATTGCCACCGCTTGGTGAAAAGATGGCGGTGTTAACGCCAACAACTTTACCAGTTGTGTCAAATGCTGGTCCACCCGAGTTGCCCCGGTTTACGGCCGCATCAATTTGAATGAAATCGTCATAGGCGTTGGCGTTAATGTCGCGGCCTCGTGCTGAAACGATACCGGCTGTAACCGTGCCGCCCAAACCAAATGGATTGCCAATAGCAACGACCCAATCGCCGACGCGAGCTTCGGTTTCTGAAAATTCGACATATTCCATGTCCGTGGCCGCTTCGATCTTCAGCACCGCCAAATCTGTGCGTGGATCGGTACCGATAATTTTTGCGTCCATTTCCGAACCGTCATCCAAGACGACAACAACTTCGGCTGCGTCTTCAACAACGTGATTATTGGTCACAACAAAGCCGTCAGCTGAAATGATAAAGCCGGAACCGACTGATTGACCAAAGCGTGGACGTTGTTTGCGGTTGTTGTTTCGGCCATCGCGTTGCCCAAATTGGTCTTCAAAACGTTTAAAGAATTCTTCAAACGGATGACCTTCTGGCAAATCTGGCATTTCAAAATTTCGGTCGAAACGTGGACCACGAGTTTCGACAACTTCAGTTTTTACCCGGATTGAAACAACAGCAGGGCGCACGGCTTCAACCAAATCAGCAAAGCTAAATGGCGCAGCGTTTTGAACCGCAATTTGGGCATTTGCTGGCATCGAAGTCGTCGCGACACCAACAAGAGCTGATGTTGAAATGAGTGCTGCTGCGGTGATCGCGGCAAGGCGTTTGCTTCTAGTCAATTTCATGAGCTGCATAAAGTTCTCTCCTGACAAATGCAATTCCAATCGAATTGAAATCAATATGGGTCATCGACCCTTTCTGCATCATGTCAGCAGCATTACAATTTTGTAATGTTCGGGGCTAAACTGTGTCCTTAATTGGACATTTAGATGGAGCGGTAGATCAAGATAATCGCAATAAACGTCATTGCGATTTTGAAGGCTTGTCTGAACATTTTTTCGGGCAGTCGATCCAACAACATACCGCCAACAGCTGTTCCCGCAAAACCTGCACCAACCATAGCGACAAGCAAAAACGCGTAATCGTAAAACGCAAAGCCAAGGAAAATAAACACGAGAATTTTGGAGATGTTTTGGAAAGTCATCAGGATTGCGTGGGTCGCAACATAGGGCTTGCGCTCGTCGATGAACTTTAAAAGACCAGCAACGATGGGTCCACTAACGCCAATTATCATAGAGATAAACGCCGCGAAGCCACCAAACGCGAACAAAGCGATAGGCTGACGATTTTTGGAGGAGGGTTTTGGTCCCCAGACCGAATAAAGCAGGAAGCCTGCAATCAGTAGGGTGAACAAGCGGTCGGGCATCCAAACGGCGACTTGGCCACCCAAGATTGCTCCGGGGATACCGCCGATGGCGAACCAAATCGCGTATTGCCATTGGATATCTTTACGACGCAAGAATGCGCGACCAGCGTTAGAGCCCAATTGAGCAACACCGTGGACGGGAACCGCAATGGCCGCGGGTAAAAAGAAAGTGAGAATGGCGATCAATGTTATGCCGCCACCTAAGCTTAGCGCCGCCGTTATTCCGGAGGTGAAAAAGCTCGAAATGACCAATATGAGGGCGACCCAACCGTCAAGACCAGACGGTATGAGGAAACTGAGGAAATCCAACATGGGCGTTTCTTATATCGCCCCTCAGATTCGCGCAAATCTGATGGATTATTGATCGACAGCTTTTGTGGTGACGACAGAGCTTTGCTCCAAGGTTTTATGAACCGGGCATTTATCAGCGATTTCCAGCAAACGGGCGCGCTGATCGTCGTCCAAATCGCCTTCGATTAAAATCCGGCGATGGAAGATGTCTACACGGCCTTCACGCCCCTCACCACATTCTTCACAATCTTTGGCGTGTTTCTTTGCGTGGTCCACCCAGGTCTCGATGTGATTGACCGGCCATTTTTTGCGATCCGCATACATGCGCAAAGTTATCGTTGTGCAGCTGCCCAGCGCAGCGCACAGCAAATCGTAAGGCGTTGCACCTCGGTCTGTGCCACCAACTGAAACAGGCTCATCCACACTGATATGGTGACCGGAGGCGTTGATGTTGAGGTGATATTTCCCCTCACCGCTTTCTGCAGCGATCGTGTGCCCCTCATCATCAATTGATGGTGCTTTTGACGGAATAAACCGTTCCGCCCAAGCCGCAATTACTTCGGCGGCATAGGACGCATCTTCGATTTTGGTGAGCAAATGATCTGCATTGTCCAGCGAAACAAAGCTTTTGGGGTGTTTTGCAGCTTTAAAAATGCCTTCAGCATTTTCAATGCCGACGGTTTGATCAACGGGGCTGTGCAAGATCAGTTTTGCGCCCTTAAACTTGGCGATCTGGTCACCAAGGGATTGGTTGCGCACATCATCAACAAATTGCTTTTTGATTTTGAAAGGTCTGCCGCCAAGATCAACTTCACCCTCGCCGTTCTTTTCAATATCTCCAAGAGAGCATTGGAACATGTGAAGGATATGATCAACGTCGGCAGGAGCTCCGATGGTGGCTACGGCTTTTGCGGAAGGAATTTGTGCGGCGGCGGCTAAAACAGCGGCACCACCAAGGGAGTGCCCAACCAGAAGAGTTGGTGCATCATAATGCTCATCAAGCCATTTGGCTGCGGCAACCAGGTCTTGTGCATTTGTGGAGAAATTGGTGTCAGAAAAGTCACCGCCAGAACGGCCGAGACCTGTGAAATCAAACCGTAAGACGGCAAAACCGTGTTCGGTTAGGGCGTTGGCAACTCGACGACTGGCGACAAAGTCTTTAGAGCAAGAAAAGCAATGCGCAAAAATTGCAAAACCGCGTGTTTCGCCGTTTGGCCAATCAATTGAGGCGGCGAGTTGTTCACCCAATGCGCCGCTAAACTCAACCTTTGGTTCTCTGCCCTTTTTCATGTTCGTCGTCTCCTTCGCCCAAGAGCCGCGCCAATTTCGCCTCTTCTTGAGGAGATAAAGCAGTAGGCTTGGTTTTTTTACTTCTTAGAACAGAAAACAACGCTAACGCGCCAATCACAAATAAGATAGGAGCTGTGAGCCAGAGCACCAGATTGTGGCCCGCAAATGTAGGTTTGAGCAACACGAACTCGCCATATCGCGACACGACGAAATCAACCACTTGCGTATCGCTGTCGCCAGCGACCAAACGCTCACGAACAACGATGCGCAAGTCCTTCGCCAAATCCGCATCGCTATCGTCAATCGACTGGTTTTGACACACGAGACATCGCAGCCCTGACGAAATCGAACGGGCACGTTGTTCGAGCACTGGATCAGACAAAACTTCGCTCGGATCCACCGCGTATGCTGGCGAAAAACAGCAAAGAAACAACATGAAGATGATCAGAATTCGATTCATGAAGTTTGCCCAACTGCTTGGTTTTTAGAACGTTTTGGCGCAGCAACGCGCATCCGTCTGTCAGAAAGGGAGTAAGCCCCAGCCAGCGCCATGATGAGTGCACCAAGCCAGATCAAAGTGATCATCGGTTTGTACCAAACGCGCACGACACGTTGTCCATCTTCAGTTTTGTCGCCCAACGAAACGTAGACTTGCGAGAAGCCGAAAGTTTCAATACCAGCTTCTGTCGTTGGCATTCGGCGGGCTGCATAGTAGCGTTTTTCAGACGACAATGTTCGTGCAGAATTGCTCGATTTCGATACAGAGAATAAAGCACGTTCAGCCGTAAAATTCGGGCCCTTTATTTGCTGTTCGCCATCGAATTGAATGACATATCCGGATAGTTGAGTTTGATCGCCCGGACGCATGGTGGTGATCAATTCAGTTTCGAAACCACTTACCATCACCACGCCCAATACGCTTACACCAAGACCAAAATGTGCCCCGGCTGTAGACCAAACAGATTTCGGCAAACCAGCAAGTCGCTTCATGCTTGTCGAAAATTCAGTTCTGAACAGTTTTGAGCGTTCTGCCAAGTCCGCTAGCGCGCCGACCATCACCCAAAAAGCGAGCAAAAATCCAAGCGGCAACAGATTTGCGCCCTGCCAAACATAGGCTGAGAACAAAACGGTCGCTATGAGAGCGACAATGACAGCACCAAACAGGCGCTTAGTGACGACAAACAGGTCTGCGCGCTTCCACGAAAGGAATGGGCCGAACGGCATAACCACCAATAACGGCACCATCAACGCGCCAAAGGTGAGATTAAAAAATGGTGCCCCAACGGAAATTTTAATGCCAGTAAAAGCATCTAGTACAAGTGGATAGAGTGTTCCAACAAGTACCGCAGCGGTGGCTGTCGCTAGGAACAAGTTGTTGACCACCAACGCCGCTTCTCGGCTAACCGGCGCGAATAGACCACCAGATCTAAGGCTCGGGCCGCGAATGGCGAACAGAATAAACGCACCGCAGATGAAAAAGGCGAGTATGCCCAAAATGACGAGGCCGCGAGACGGATCTGACGCGAACGAATGCACAGACGTCAAAATGCCTGAACGCACCATAAAGGTGCCTAAAAGGGAAAGTGAGAACGTCAAAATGGCCAGCAAAACAGTCCAAATTTTCAGGGCGTTCCGCTTTTCCATCACAAGAGCAGAGTGCAAAAGCGCTGTGCCTGCCAACCACGGCATAAAGGATGCGTTTTCAACAGGATCCCAGAACCACCAGCCGCCCCAACCAAGCTCATAATAGGCCCAGTAAGAGCCCATCGCGATGCCAAGGGTTAGGAATATCCAACTCGCCATGGTCCACGGACGGACCCAGCGCGCCCATGCAGAATCAATTTTACCTGAGATGAGTGCTGCCATAGCGAATGAGAAACAGACGGAAAATCCAACATAGCCGATGTAAAGAAGCGGTGGATGAATGGCTAGGCCAATATCTTGCAAGATTGGATTGAGGTCCCTGCCCTCAAGCGGCGTGTTGGCGATCCGCGCAAACGGGTTGGACGTGAATACTGTAAAACCGATAAACGCTGCACTGAGCAAGCCTTGGTTGGCGAGAGCCAAAACAAATAATTTGCGGGGTAGTCCCGTGCCAAACAACGCAACGGCAGCACCAAACATCGTCAGGATGAAAATCCAGAGGAGCATCGAACCCTCGTGGTTTCCCCATGTGCTGGTGAGTTTATAGAGTAAGGGTTGCTGCGAATGAGAGTGTTCATAAGCCAGCATCAGCGAAAAATCAGATGTCGCAAAGGCCGCCATAAGCGCGGCGAACGAAGCCGCGACCAGAACGAATTGGGCAATCGAGGCATTGCGGATGAACGCGGAGCCCGAGGCGGTACTATTTTTCCAAATCAATGCGCCAACACCAACCTGACCAATTGCAATTGCAAAAGCCAAAATGAGCGCAAAATGTCCAAGTTCAATTGTGTACATTGATTTGTCCTAATCTATGCTTCGTCGGTATGGCCCGAACACAGACCCTTTTCTTCAAACTTATCCGCCATATCTTTTGGCACATAATTCTCATCATGCTTGGCTAAAACATTTGTCGCGACGAACCTGCCGTCAGCGTCCAATGCGCCTTCCAAAATGACTTCCTGCCCTTCACGGAACAGGTCCGGCATAATACCCTCAAAATGGGCGGCAACATCTGCCTTGCAATCGGTAACTTCAAAGTCATGAACGGTTTCGGTTTGTTTCCAACTTGCAGACTTCACGATACCGCCAAGGCGAAACGCTTGCCCCGCCGCAATTTGGCGCTCTTCTACTTCGCTTGGCACCACAAAGAACGCGGCTGTGCTGGACATGGCTATTGCGATAAACACAACCGCTGCCATCACAACTGAGCCAAGTCCTGCTATTATTGCCAACCGTTTTTGTTTGCGTGTCATTTATTTTTCCACATTTTCGATTTGGGTTATTTCGGTTCTGGCTAAAAGCTCAAACTGTTCAAGCGCTGGCGCGTCAGCAGCCAAGTTCGTCCTTGCCGCGCCCAATGCCATTTTTGCGGCGTCCAAATCCCCCTGCACAACACGAGCACGAAGCAGTCGTTGCCATTCCTGCGGTGAACCGCCCTCGTTAAGCAGTCTTTCTGACAAGCCAGCGACCATATTGTTGATCATTTCGCCCCGGTCTGCATCTGACATTTCAGCCGCAGCTTTCACATCTTCGTCAGACGGGCCATTTTGAGCATCTGGAACAATACCTGCCCCCTCTTGGGCTACGCGAAGTCCTGCACGGGCAGTTGCCAACCATGGCTCATTGCCAACGGCAACACCAAGGATTTTTTCCCATAGACCAATGGCTAAATCGTGGTCGCCGGACCTCGTCGCTTCGCCGGCTACATAAAACTGTGAACGCAAATGATCTGGATCGATCGACATTGCCCTATTGAGCAACTCCATCGGTTCTCCCGCCGCATCTCCTTGCTGAGACAACATAACGGCTTCTGCCAAATTTGTTAGATTGTCGGCACTTTCGCCTTCCAAGCGCACAATATTGCGAAATGCTATTGCAGCGTTTTCATATGATTGCTGCCGCATATAAATCGGCGCAATTACCTTCCAGCCCTGCAAATCGTCGGGAACATCAAACAGTCTTTGTTCAATCTTGAGCACAGCGTCTTTGATATCTATATCGGCGCCCTGCGCAATTCGCTGTGATAACGGCGCGTTTGAAAGCCCAGGATTTCCAACCCCAACATAAGTAACCGCTGTGATCCCCAAAATTGCAAGAATACTTACTCCGACGAGCAAATTTGTGGGACCATACGGGTTCAATACGGATTTAGCGGCTTCAGTTTGACGCAAAAATTCGCGGTCGAGTTCAAGCTTTGCTGCCTCGAATTCGCGTTGTTCGAACTTTGACGCGGCCAAATCCTGTTCTAACTCGGCCAATTGTTGAGCGTAAAATACCCGTGCAGTTGATTGCTCGTCGTCGCTTTCGCCTTGGTCGCGCGCGCGTAGCGCGTTTGCGAGCACCAAAACTGTAGCCGCGAGAATAGCGCCGATGCCGATCCAAAATACCATGTTTACAACAGATCCCTATCTGAACGTTTAGATACTTATATTCAGTTGTGCGCAATTTTGCAGCAGATAATCAAATTCTGCGAGAAAACCTTCAGGACTGATTGACGCATGGGTTCAGAAATGGTGCAACTAGGCGACAAAAAAGGGCGGGGCTAGCGCAAACAACCATGAGTGTTGAGGAAATTGATTTTGCCATTTATGGCAGCGATATCGATGCTGCATTTCTAGCAGCAGAGCTTGTGCGAGAACATGGCGCCAAGGTGCTGTTGATCCGAGATCAAGTTAACGACTATTCCATACACCACTTGCAAACCTACTCTGTTGGCGCATTTTGCGAGCCAGACACCTTACGCATCATTGGTCATGGGTTGGAGCGCTGGCACAGTAAATTTTCCGGAAGAACTGGCCGTGATTGTTTTGAGCGCACAGGGCTAGCACTTCGCGTCGGAAATCAGCACAACAAAGATCTGCTGCATTATGTTGAAGGCGCGATGATCGCGATCGATCAGCAGTTTGAGCGAAAAGCCGACACTGACGGAATTGAACATTTGAAGTTTCGAGGCGTTGTGGCCCCCTCGCGTAAAAAAGCACTTGAGTTTATTTACAACAAATATGTGGGTAGCGGCCTCGCCGTGTTTGATCGAACCAATTTTGAAAGTGCAACCCGCCAAAAGAGCGGCCCACTCGTCTTGCGTTCATCCAAAATGCGATATGATGTGGGTCACAGCATTTTTTTGGACGTGGACTTAGTGCAATCACAAAGCACCGCCAACAAAAACAACGTGTTAAGGACGTTTTTTGGTTCCAAAATTGTCGTGAAATCACACGATACACGCCCAGTTCATACCATCAACCTTGATTCCGAATTCGAAACAAGACCACATGGGCATGGTCAGTTGTTGGTAAAAAGCCACGGTTCGTTTAACGATCTCGCGCACCAAGCGGAGCGCACAATCCATGGCTTCTTGGATAAGTCGCTGATTGCGCAAGGCACCTATCAAGATGTTGCGACCAAAGATGGTTCCCCAATGTTCGCTAAACTGAACACTCATCAGTCCGTCTTTGCTGGTGGGAAAAATGCAAGTGCCTTCCTGATGCCTAGCGTGGCGGACATTCTCGTGGGCAGCCAGAACGCCGCCTCCAAAGATTATTGGCAACACCGTGCGAGCAAAAACCGTCAGTGCGCCGACATATTGCAAGCGCCAAAAACTGGTGGGGAGTTTCAAAATGCAGGACTTTAGGTTCCCAGCCGACGAACGTAGCCCTTTCAAAGGCGCATTAATTGACCGCAATCAGATTATTCAATTTCGTCTGAACAAACGCCTATTTCATGGGTTTTCAGGCGACACCGTATTCACAGCACTGCTCGCAAATGGCGTAAACATTTTGCGTGGCCGTGGTGGAAAGAGTATTCCGCTCAATCAACAAACTGCTGGGCAAATTAAACTATTGTCGCACGATGGTGAAAAACTGGCACTTAGCGCTGCAGAATTACCCATCACCGATGGAATGAAAATCAAGACGCCCAACGGCAGTAACTCTGGAGTTTTCGGCAAACTTTTTAAAGGATCAGGCGCAAGAAACACACTTCAATACTCCCTTGCTGAGGCTGAGGGAGCCGAAGAGCGCTCGTTATCCGTCAAGTGGGGCGAAGACCAGGATATTGTCGTAGTCGGTGGGGGAATTGCCGGTCTTCAAGCCGCAATAGTAGCAGGAAGAGCAGGTCGAAGGGTTCTCCTCTTGGAAAAGTCTAGTCGCCTTGGTGGTATGTGCGACTATTATGGACGTGCCGAAGATGAAGAAGCACCAAAAGACTTAGTCAACAGACTTTGCGCCGAACTGTCGGACATGAGCAATGTCACAGTGAACCTATGCGTGGAAGTCACTGATGTACGTCGCAACACATTGTTGGTATCGGACAAAAATGTGGGTGGGTCTGAGATCAACAGCAAAAGCGATTTTTGCAAATTTCGATTTGAGAAACTCATCATTGCAGTGGGTGCCAATTACGGTACAGAAAACGCGGCAACACGTCATATTATTGGTGTTAACAGTGCGGCCGAAACCTTCAGGCTGGCTGCAGATTATGGAATTAGGCCAGCGAATGGTCTTGCACTGATCACTGGTGGAAATTCTGCTTATCGACTTGCCATGCTACTCAAAGAAAATGGCGTTGAGATTGACCAATTGCTGGACAAACGGATCAACCCCACGTCACGACACATTGATTTTGCGAAAGCAGTTGGCGTGCTCATGCAGTTTGGGCAAGTGCCGAAATCCATTTCGGCGGGCAAGCAAGGCGTTGAAGTCGAGTTGCAGGAAGTTGCGGACACCAAAGGCAAACTCAAGCTCAGAAAATTTGCTTCCTTACTTCTATCTGACGCTCCGCGACCGAACTATTTTCTTTGGGTCCGTTCCGGGGGAATGTCGGCATATGATAAAAATCAAAAACACATAATTCCGTTCGGACGCGTACAAAATGTAGAAATTGTTGGTTCAGCAAAAGGACTAACGACCCAACACGAATGTCTCAACGAGACACAGCTATCAGTGGCGCAGCAACTTGAATTGAAACAAATTCCGTCCAAAAAATACACCGGGATAAATCAATATGAAACCATGCCGCAATCGTTTGCTGGGGATTTACGTGAAAGCCCTGTCAGTTCAATAAGAAGCAAGTCAGGCATTCCTGACTTCGTTGGCGATGCACACACCGAGGCATTGAGCGAGTTTCAATTTCAAAACATGGTCACTAGCAGGTCCGTTCGTCAAACAATCAACATTGAACAGCAGGAGAACGACACCACTTCCTTTGAAGATTCTAATGCCTCAAACGAAAGTGATTTTCTTGGAGGAAGATTGGGCAGTCGCTTTGCTTCACCAAAAAGCTCAAACTTACTTTGGAATGACAATATTGTACTTCAAGCGGGGCAGATGATTTTCGATGGGGATGGCGTAGACAAGACACCCGAACTCGTCGGAATAGTAATACGCAATGGCGATTTACTTTCAGCGATTGTGGAGGATTCGATGACGGAAGCCGGTCAAAAAGTTTTCATTCAAACCAGAAGTGGACTGCATAGCGCTAGCTTGAGCAACGCTTAGAACCATCAGCTGTTCGATTTTTGCACCTGAGATCGACGTTCGATATTGGACTTGTGCTTGGCCAACGTTGTTGCATAATCAAGGCCAAATCTAATCGCGCAGAATTTGATCAAAACCTCGACCCTCGTTCGTGTAACTTTATCATTAGCCCCTACACGTTTGTAGTGCTCGAACACCCGGTCTATAAGGTTTTCCAAAGCATACCCGACATCTTTCCAGTTCTTTTCAACCATAGCGTTTACTGCCAATGACTCGCGGGCGGAACGTGTTGCTGACAATATGTAAAGCCCATTGTAAGCCTGCAATACATCGGCAGGGTTTATAGCAGCTGATGTTTCGCCTTTTGTTGGCCTAAGTACATTTTTCATGTTTGCGAGGACATCACTGAAGCGACTATGCAAAGCTACAGCACCGCGTTTTGTGAACCCCTCCAACAAAAGGTTCCATTTCGCTGATTTTGGTAAATCAAGATGGAGGTGAAGTCCGCGAGCAATGTGATGGAACCGATCGATTGCCTTGCACATCAAATCAACGTCTTTGAACAATCCGGCTTGCTGCTCGATAATTTCGATCTGCTTTTGTGCCTCAAGCACCAGCGCGTCCAAGAACTCACTGTACCCGGTTTTTTTGAAAGCTTCTTCAGTGTTTGCGAAACACAGTTTGGCGATTGTTGCGGCCAGAATATCAGGCCGAGCTACGCCGGCGACAAACGATAAACACCATAGTTTTTTTATATCAGTTGATGGAAAATCGATTTGTTCCAAAGCGTATTTTAGCGCTTCAGGGTCATCAAATGAACTTAACTCTCGCCCGAACGTTGCCCCACTCTGGATGTAGCCTACATAGTTAAATGCCAGCAAAATTGTCGGCACCACCTCGTACACCTCGGCCCCGCCCATCTGAATAGACAGGCGCCTTTGTAATTCGTCGTCTGAATTGCATTTGACGTATAGCGGCTCAACTAAATTGATGATTTCACTAAGGTGCTTTTCAAGCTCATAATCAGTCGGGATTGCGCCGCTTCCGAGTGCTTGATTTAGGTTGGCCACGACATCGGGATCTAGATCCCGCTGTGCCCATTCCCAGAGATGTTCAATTGCATCTTTGCTGATTGCAGCCTGCTTAATTACTGGCGCCGCACTGGTTACAACCGTGTTCAAGGCCGTGAGAATGCGTTCTATTGCAAGGTCTTTTTGAACAAGCGCGATCTCTTCACTGTCGATTTCAATCTCGACATCACTGACGGCAGGGCTTTCCGACGCTTTTCGATTACTGCTTAGTGCAGCCAACTGTTCAATAGGAGAGCGTTGCATATCTTTATTCTGCTCGTTCAGTTTCTCAACTCGGTAAGACTATCAAGTATAAGTAAACAAACGATTTTTAAATTCTACGGGCTTATCCGGTAACAACACTCCATTGGCCGTCTTCTTCGCGGCAAGATGTTCCGGTGTTGGACAGGCGTTGCCCACTTAAAACAACTGTGTGTGTAAATTCACGACAATCGAGCTTGTTGACTTTAACATATGGACCAACGCTGACTTCGCCACGAGCAGAACTGTCGGCTGACCATTCACGAAATGCGCCAACTCGTCCATATTGTAGCGCAAAAAACTGCGCACTTGCGGCCTCAGTTTTTTCCTTTTTCGTCAGTTTGGAAACAGCATCTGTTGGTAAAAATGAGAGTATTTCATTTTCAGCAAAGTCTTGTGTCGGCTGCGTAACAATTGCCTGCTGGGAGCTTGTTGTCGAAAAATCTTGTGACGTTGTACGCGTACTGGACTGCTCCAGCCTTGCACATGCGGCCAAAAGTGCAATCAATACCGCCAACGAAACCGCTTTTACAATACTAGACATTTACTGTTCTCCCGAACGCAACAATCACCGCCAATACGGCAAAATTATGATTTTTGTTTATCAACCGCTGGCAAATGCAACGTAACACAAAGACCGCCCAACTTCGAACGGCAAAGCGCTATCTCGCCTCCATAGACTGAAACGAGTTCACTTACAATTCCTAGTCCCAAGCCAGAACCGGGAACTTGTTGATCAAGCCTTCTCCCGCGTTCCAAAATGGTTTCAAGTTTGTCGTCAGGCAAACCATCGCCGTCGTCTTCGACGAGAACTTCTATCATGTCAAACGGAAGGTTTCGCAGGGTGACCCGAACATTCGAACTTGCCCATTTCGTCGCATTATCTACCAGGTTTCCCAACATCTCGTCGAAGTCATCGGGATCTCCGCGAAAATGGTCAATTTTTGCATCACCTTGAATAAGCTCAATATGGTTTTCCGGTTTTAGCTTTTTCATAACCGACAAGATTTTCTCAGCCGCTGGCATCGTATCCGTGTTCTGCCCACGAACAGCGGTGCGTGCCGCCAATTGAGCCCTATCCAAATAACGGCTCACCGTTGCTTGCATCTTGTCCAGTTGTTGCCCGACAAATTCCGATCCTGACTTTCCAAGTTCGTTGCGCATCACCGCCATCGGTGTTTTGAGGCCGTGTGCGAGATCACCTACCTGGTTTTTAGCCCGCTCCATGATTTTGTCATTAACGTCCAGCAGTGCATTGATTTCAGTCTTAACTGGCTCCACTTCCTTAGGAAACTCTTCCTGAAGCCTGACCGATCGTCCATTTCGAATGTCCTCAACTGCTGAACTAAGTCTAAACAAAGGCCCTAAACTCAGGCGCGCAACAAATGCGCACATCGTTGCTAACAACAATCCCACGGCCACTAAAACCAGCAGAGCTTGTTGCTGAAATGCATTCACCTCGGTGGCAATTTCATCCCAATCGGCGGTGACGGAGATTACAAAGCTCATCTCCTCCGAAATTGATATTTGCCGTTCAAAAATTCTCAGCCAATTTCCGGCATCATCAAACGCATTGGCACGCCGCGCATTGTTTTCATCAAATGGAATACTCAGTGCAGGAATTAGAACGCCGAAAGCTGAGGTTGAGACATTTACGACTTGGCCTTGTCCGTCCAAGATTTGCCAGTACCATCCAGAATTCGCCTGCGTGTAACGCGAGTCAATTGATGGAAGGGTCTGAAGACTGGCTTCATTCTCAGCAAGCAGACGCGCAATTAGCGCATCGGCCTGTCTATCAGTAATCGCATCAATATTCCGGGTAAGTGACTGAGAATACAGCTGGGAAAGCAACACCCCCGTAATGGCCAAACCAATAGAGAGGCCTACTGCCGTTAACAAGAACACTCGCCAGACAATTGAAAACCGATTCAATATCAAGAACTTGCAACTTTATAGCCCAAACCACGGACTGTTTGGATGAAATCTTGAGGGAGCTTTTTCCTTAAACGTCCAACAAAGACTTCGATTGTGTTGGAGTCCCGGTCAAAATCTTGATCATATAGATGTTCTGTAAGTTCGGTCCGAGAGATCACTTTGTCTTGGTGATGCATCAAGTAGGATAAAAGCCTGAGCTCATGCGACGTGAGCTTTAGCGCCATGCCGTCAACGGTCACTTTGCTCCCAGCGGTGTCCAGTCGGACGGTGCCGATTTCAATTTCGTTTGAGGCAATTCCCGCAGAGCGCCTGACCAGTGCTCGAATTCGGGCAAGCACTTCTTCCATATGGAATGGCTTAGCCACATAGTCATCGGCACCAGCATCAATGCCCTGAACTTTATCGGTCCAACGATCACGCGCAGTGAGCATAAGCACCGGCATGGTTTTACCGTTACGGCGCCATTCTTCAACAACGGATATGCCATCTTTAATTGGCAGCCCGATATCAAGGATCACCGCGTCATAGGGTTCCGTGTCGCCAAGAAAATGGCCTTCTTCGCCATCAAATGCATTATCAATGACATAACCAGCATCAATAAGTGCAGATGAGATTTGACGATTGAGGTCCACGTCATCTTCAACGACCAAAATCCGCATAACTTCTCCCCCAATAGAATGGTTTTAGGTGTTTCCACCAAATTGTTGGCCGTTATTTGCGTTCACAGCAACGCCGAGCGCTTTGCCCTTCGCATCTACAACTTTAAAGAAATACACAAACTGACCATCTACCTCACACAGGCGTTGACCAAAAAGCTTGGCACCCTTTTTCAATCCCATTATCCGCGTTATTTTATTAAACGACAAGATTTGTTTGGATTTAACAAGTTTATTTATCTCCCCGTGGGGCAGACAATTCTTTTGTTGTGCAAAGGCTCCCGTTGGCGCAGTAAAAACCGCGCCAAGAGCGAAGACCATTGCAACTAACCATTTGCGTCTAGCTATATTCATCATGCCGGAAGGATTACCAAACTCTTCCTGAATGATAGATGAATAACCTATGCATTTGCAATTTCAGACTTCATCCCTCTCCTTAGGAATAGCACGGCCAGCGCCTCCATAATCAACTGAAGCGCATTTTGAGCGTCAATAGCGGGCACATTGATGCCTAGCAGTTCCAAAATGCCAGAAATCAGCATGAAAATGGCAACCAAATATGTCTTATAGCCCGATAGAATGTTCAATTTTGATGATCCTTTTTGTGAGTTGATGTTTCGTTTGAGCAATTTTGCAGCTTGCTGTTTGACGTGATTGATACGGTTGCGCCAACCTGTTCCAAAAACCGAGTAGGTTTTCAGCTTTCTCAAAAAGCTGTGCCGATTTTCGATGTATTGGGAAAGAAGAGCCTTCAAACTTGACTGCTCACAGTATTTTTC